>JAUNOJ010000286.1 GCA_030531135.1 Sutterellaceae bacterium
TTTGATCGCACCTTCGTTGAGTTCGGCCAATGTGGCTGCGGCAGCGGCTTCGCGGGTCGGGTAGATCCGTCCGTCGCACGCATAGAAAGTGCGCCCCGGCTCGAAGCCTTCGGGCACATAGGCCACGCGGAAGACGACGAAGGTCGTGTAGTCGTCGATCTGGTGCTCGCGGCTCTCGGTATTTTCAAGCGTGTATCCCAGGCGCATCCATTCCCCGGCAGGCGTTCCCGCCGTGACGGCCTTCTCCCAGTCGGCAGCGGGGCGCGAGAAGAGCGCACGCGGATTGTCGTACAGCTCGGAAGCCGGGCGCGTCCCCTCTCCGGGAGCAAGCGGGTTGAACACCTTGCGCCCGGCGTTGGCCGCCGTCTTCAGCCCGCTCCAGGGGTCGACCACGTAGTTGCGCTGCACGCCGCCCTCGCGGGGCAGTTCGTCGCCGAGGTAGCCGACCGCCGGGTTGCCGGGCAGCCGTCCTCCGGCATCAGGCGAGGCCACCCGTTTGAGCAGGTAGCTACCCGCCTTCATCCGGTTGACGATGACCGCTCCCGTCAGGGCAGCCTTAGCCCTGCCGTATTGCGGGTCGTCGACGGCAAATTCCGTGCGTGCCGCCCGGTAATCGATGCGTGCCGCGACACGTTCCACCTCGACGACCGCATCGGCAGGATCCTCCTTGGGGTTGCCGCAGAGCGTCACCCGGTCGGGCGTGTGCCCGTCGGAGGTCATGACGAAGTGCGAGTAGCTCCCGCCCTTCTCCGTCCATGCGCGGGTGATGAGGAAGTCGCGTATGCCTCCGAGCGTCATGCCCCAGAAGGCGGGACGCATGTCACCGGCGTTGGCCACGACCAGCAGGTCGTATTCGCCTGCGGGCAGGTTCACCCGGATGAGCTGCCCACCGCCTGCCGCCGCGTCGGTCCGGTCGAAATACATGATTTTGTCGACAGGGGTGTCGGCCGGCGAGTTGCTCCGTTCCGCGCCCCGGTAGAAGATGAGCATGAAGTTGTCGATCCGGTTCTCGTAATCGAACCCTTCTTCGTGCCCGTCACCCGGTTCCCCGCCGGTCGGGCGGTCGGCGCGTGTCTCCGCAGCGCGTGTACCGCGGATGTCGAGCTTCATATAGGCACCTCCTTTTTCGCCCCCGTTTTCATCGGGGACAGGAAGGCTCTCCTCGGAGCAGGCGGCGAAGAGTGCCGACACTGCTGCCAGGATGGATAGGACAAACAATTTTTTCATCATGTTTCGTTCCTGATTTGTTGTAACCTGTAATCTTTTGTCTTATAACCTTATTCTTCGCGTTTGGCCCGGATCTGCCGGAGGTTGTCGGCTGCCGCTTCGCCCACGGCCGCATCCCCTTCAAGGCCTGTCAACAGCTGCTCCGCCCGGTCGAGGTCGCCCTCCAGCATGGCGATGGCCGCTTCGGCCAGCCGCTTTTCAGGCAGGTCGCCCGCCTTGGCGAGGTAACGCCGGGCCGCGTCGGTCTTCCCGTTGCGGATGGCGGTGTTGGCCGCGTTGAGGTTGGATACCGGGTCATCGGGATACATCCTGACAGCGATGTCGAACACTTCACTGAAGGCCTCGCTGCCGGGTTGGCAGGTCTGTGCCACCTGGAACATCTCGTTCAGGCTGAGCTGCCTAGGGTCTTTATAAAGCAGTTCGCGAGCTTCGTCGACGGTGAAGTTGCGGATGGTGTACTTGACGGCGTAGTCGGAATGGCGCAGGCCGGGATAGACCTCCTGCAGCAGTTTGCGGTACGACGTGCCCCCGTTGACGTTCTTCAGCTTCCATTCGCGGGCATCGAAATCTTCCGGCCCGTCGGCGCGGATGACGGCCAGCAGCTCCTCCTTGTCGGGCAGGTCACCCTGTTCGACGGCGGCTTCCAGCCCGGCCCAGTCTTCCGGTTCCGAGTCGACGGTGAATGCCGCCCGGTCGAAGCGGTACAGCCCCTTCACGTAGTCGCGCAGTGCCTTGGCACGGTGTTCGGCCAGGTAGGCGTTGCCGGCATACGTCCCTTCCGGCGAGGCGAACCCTTTGATGTAGACTTCGGTGATCGTCGCGTATTTGTCATCACGTACCGACTCGACCGTCTCGCGGATCGCTTTCAGCTCGCGGGGGTTGTTGCGGTAGTCAGGATAGATCTCGGTCTTGTTGACGGGGAAGTCGAGGAAGGCCTTCCCTTCGAGCGAACGCGCCTTGACCGCTTCGGCTTCGGGCGTACGGTAGGCCAGTGCGGGCACGAGCACCACCGGTTCGGCCAGCCGGATGTCGAAGAGGTGCGAACGGTCGTTCTCCAGGCTCTTCCATCCGCATCCGCAGAGGTCGGTCACGAGGCATAGCTCCGACTTCTCCATCCAGCGGCTGCGGGGGATGCTGGTCCGGTATTCGACGCTCTGCGCCGTCTTGTTCTTGCGGCGGATCTCGATCTCGTCGTTGCCGGTACGTCCGGCCCGCTCATACAGGATATGGCGGTCGCGCCCGTTGATGATGACCGGCTTCAGGGCACGGCAACTGTCGCCCTGCACGAGGAGCGGGGTACAGACCACGCTGCGCCCCGAGGCGACCTCGATCTGGC
>JAUNOJ010000287.1 GCA_030531135.1 Sutterellaceae bacterium
TCATTATGGGAGCCTGCATGCTGATGGCAAGCCGGTTGAACGACGCCGTGCTGCCCTACGCCGTGTTCTGCCACGAGGGCGACGAGGCGGGCCACCGCCGGATGCTGCAAGGCATGGGGGCGCGCGGCCTGCTGCAACTGGGCCTGCGACTGGGCGAAGGCACGGGCGCCGTATGCGCCTGGCCCCTGCTCCAATCGGCCGTGCACATGCTCAGCGACATGAACAATTTCGAGAATGCCAACATCACAAAGTACTTCTAAACGCGGCCGCCTCATGCTCGACAGACTCTTAGCTGCCCTTATGTTTTTCACGCGGTTGCCCCTGTGGCGACTTAAGACGGTGGACGCCGGTTGCTTCCGGCACGTAGTGGACTATTGGCCGTTTGCCGGGTGGCTCACGGGCGGGGTCATGGCCTTCACGTTCTGGTTCTGCGCGCTGTTTTTGCCCGTCACGGTGGCCGCGCTGCTCGCTATGGCCGTCCGCATCGCACTGACGGGCGCCCTGCACGAAGACGGCTTGGCCGACTTCTTCGACGCTTTCGGGGGCAACAACAGCCGGGAACGCACACTAGCCATCATGAAGGACTCGCATATCGGTACCTACGGGGTGCTGGGCCTGACGCTCTATGCCGGGCTCCTTTTCTCGGCGCTGACGGCGCTGCCCCGCGCCGCGGTGCCGGCCCTGATCTTCACCGGCGATATTTATGCCAAAGCGGTGGGCTCCATGATCATCCAACAGTTGCCCTATGCCCGACGGGAGGAGGAGTCCAAGGCGCGCGTGATCTACGAGCAACCGGCGGGTCGCGGGGCGCTCGCCCACTTCCTGCGATGCCTGGCGGCCCTGCTGCCCGCTGCCGTGTGGTGTTACCTGGAGCCGTGCGGACTGCAAGTGTGGATGTTGCTCGTGCCCATCGCCGTGGAACTGGGACTGGTGGCCCTGATGAAGCGCCGCATACAAGGCTACACGGGCGATTGCTGCGGCGCCGTGTTCCTCGTGTGCGAACTTTCTTTCTACCTGGCCTGCCTTTGCCGGCCGCTCACCTAATACCTTATATGAATATGGAGATATATTTGATCCGACACACATCAGTGGACGTAGCGCCCGGCACCTGCTACGGCTTTACCGACGTCCCCGTGCGTGCGTCGTTTGCCGAAGAGGCATCCGTTACCCGGCATCAGTTGGAAGGTCTCACCTTCGACCGCGTATTCACCAGTCCGCTCTCCCGCGCCGCCCGGCTGGCGGCCTTTTGCGGTTTCCCCGACGCCACGCGCGACGATCGCCTGAAGGAAATGAACATGGGCGACTGGGAGATGCGGAAGTTTGACGAGATTACCGCCCCGCAGTTGCAACGGTGGTACGACAACTACCTGCACGAGCCTACCCAAGGGGGCGAGGCTTTCATCGACCTGTACCGGCGCGTGGCCGACTTCCTTGACGAGCTCCGCCACACAAACTGCCGCCGGGCCGCCGTCTTCGCCCACGGCGGCGTACTGATCTGTGCCCGGGCCTATGCGGGCGACATCCGGCTGGAAGAAGGCATGAAGCACCTGACGCCCTACGGCGGCGTGGTGAAGATTGAATTGTAACCTCAAGCGCACAACCATGATAGGGACCTTAGTCAACACGCTCACCATCATCGTGGGCAGCACCGTAGGTAGCCTGGCCAAGAAAGGCATCCGGGAGGCTTACCAGAAAGCCATGTTCACGGCCATGGGACTGGCCTCGCTGGCCCTGGGCTTCAACGCCGTGTGCCGCCACATGCCCAACAGTTGCCACCCCGTGCTGTTCATCATCAGCCTTTCCGTGGGCGGTGTGGCCGGCACCGCCATCGACATCGACGGCCGCTTCAAGCGACTTGTCGCGCATTACTCCAAGTCGAACCTAGCGCAAGGCCTCTCCACCGGCATCTTGCTGTATTGCATCGGCACGCTTTCCATCGTGGGCCCCATGATGAGCGCGCTCTACGGCGACCATACCTACTTGTTCACGAATGCCACGCTAGACCTAGTCACCTCCGCCGTGCTGGCGGCCACTTACGGCATCGGCATGGTGCTGGCGGCACCGGTACTGTTCGTCTGGCAGGGCGCCATCTACCTGTTGACACGCCTGGCAGGCCCCATCATTCCCGACGAACTGGTGACGGAAATCTCCATCGTGGGCGGCATCCTTATTGCCAGTTCCGGTCTGGCCATATTGGAAATAAAAGACTGCAAGACGCTCAACCTGCTGCCGTCGCTGGCCGTCCCCGTCGTCTTCTTCCTGCTCAAGAACGCTTTCGGGCTTTAAAGATAAGCAAAATATTCTTTAACGCCGTTTTTTTCTTTTTTAAGGGAAAGGCGTTGGCGGTGTGCCCGCCAATACGTACCTTAGTGACCGTATAATCAAAAAACATGCTACATTATGGGAAACTACAAACTAGAAGCGGGCCTGCTGGCCCTGGGAATCGTGCTAGGCGGCGTGTGCGTGAAAAAGGGACTGGACGGCTTTTCGGACCGCAACCGCATGGTGACGGTGAAAGGACTTGCCGAGATGGAAGTAGATGCGGACTTGGTGACATGGCC
>JAUNOJ010000288.1 GCA_030531135.1 Sutterellaceae bacterium
CGACGACTTCGTGCCGCTGCCGCACCTGCATGACACCGACGGTTTCTATTCGGCGGTGTTGGTGAAGAAAGCGTAATCCGTCTACGGACAATTCGACTTGAAAAAGGGCTTTGGGCACTGTGTTTGCCCGAAGCCCTTTTCTTTTGTCTGCACATTGATCCGATAGAGAAAATTGGAATTTTCAAAATTGATCCTCTGCCAAGCCCCGAAATTGCTGCGTTTGCGTGATTTTCGCAGGATTTTTGTCGCAATGAAACAACATTTTGCGGCTTTCACAATTCCTTCATAGACACGCTCTGACGCCCGAAAATAAGGCTTTGCGACGCGATCGGCCGTCGCAGACTTGAAGATCATTTTTTCAGTGTTTTTGCCGGTTCGGATCAATGGCTTCAGTCACTTTTGAGTCTTCTCATACATCTTTGATTTATAAGGAAAAACACAACATATCCGACATCTGCACATCTACAATGAGATCATTCAATGATTTCTCCAATACATCCTAAACTGAAGGATCACGCAGATGCTTACGACCAGTGCTTTTTTCCAGTTGGCACCCTCCGTTGTCCAACGAATCCGCAACAAATACCGAGTGATGCCGCGCACGAGCTTGCCGACACGCCTGACATTTTTGGTCAACTGCGGTGTTGACAGTGACGAACTCGACGCTTTGCGCGCCATTTTGACCGATGCCGAAGAAGAGCGCATGGCAGCGGCCTTGGTGCTGCAACGCCTGTTTCGCGGTCAGACATTTCATGCGTCCGAAGCCTTAACCACCTGGGTGCGCCGCAAGGGGCGAACGCGTCCGGAAGTCAAAGAAGCGGCGATTCGCTTGGCCGAGACTTTGTTGGAAGCCGAAGAAGTGATTCAGCAAGCAGTCAATCCTTTGGGAAAGCCTACAATGGATGCATGTGCAACGAAGAGGTCAGCTCGAAAGACTAAGAAGTTGCCCGACCCTCGGCAGCCCTCGTTCTTTGAGGCGGACAATTTCGCCAGTTTCCAGATTTGCAGTTAGCGCATGCCGACCATTGACATTATTGCGACTCGTGACGATGACGAACGTGCCATGAAGCGGCTGAGTGCTTTGATGGCTACCGATCCCAAGCCCGATTCGATGGAGGATATTGAACTTCGGTCTTTGGCATTGCTTCTCTAAGATTACGAAGAGCGACAAGGCTTTTTCCCGTCAACGCCGGCAGAAGCGTCTGAAATCATTTGCTGTTGTATGGAAGAAAACGGGCTCACTGTTTCGGACATGCTCTGCGTTTTCGAAAACGAACGCGAGCTCGAATCTGCTCTAGCAAGCAAGCGCAAACTCACCGATGCCGAAATCGTGAAACTCAACCAAACCTTCGGCATTCCCATTCGCTGCCTAGTGTAAGTTTTGTCGTTTGGCACCTTGCGGATGTCTCGTCATGTCGACATGGCGAGACATTTTTTCTCTTCTGGGCTAATATGGGACTCAGTTCTACCCAAAAAGAGGGGATGCGCCATGACTTCGACACCCAAAGCCGCCGGACCGATCCTACGGACTTCCGTGATTGCCGCAGCCGTTGCGCTGGCCATGAGTCCCTGTATCAATGCCGCTTACGACATCACCTTTGATGGTATTGACGGTAGCCCCTATGCGACGGTACGCGTCTTCGAAAGTCAAGACCGAGACGATCTGTCCGAAGATTATCTCGAGTTAATCGAGTTTAACGAAATCCGATCGCTCACCCAAACCGATCGCACATCGCTTGAAACGGCTTTTCAGTATGTCAGCGATCTGCTCGGCCCCTCTAAGAACACACCCCTGTTATATCTACTGTTGTCGTCGGAAGCCACCAATAATGCCTCGGCCGGTTCTGAAAGCGAAAACACCGACGGACTCGGTTCGCAATTTTTTGCCTCCGTGACCGGACTCAAAAATTTTGGCGATGAGGCGGTTGGTGTCGTCACGATCGACAAGGGAAGCGTTGATGCGGGCTTCTCGGTCAGCCCTTTAAGCGTTCTGCCGCAAAGCGGTCCGCATATGTATCTGCCGAGCGCCCTTATCCATGAGCTCATCCATGCCTACGGCATGTTGGCCGGCGTCGGCTATGACGAAGAGCAAGATCAGTACGGTTTTGGCGAGGAATTGACCCCCTATGAAGCGGGGTTAAGAGACGTTTTTGGCAATCGAGCTACCGGCTCAAAAGAATTCAACATTATTCGTTCCGAAAGTGAAGTGTTCACCGAAGAATTCATCAAGTCGCAGGAAAAGCCTGACCAATTCAATATTTTGTTTCGCGACAGCAAGGGCGGCGTGAGTTTTGCCGGTGACCGCGTCAACGAGCTGATTGGTAAAGACGTGCGCATTTACGATGCAGATACATTAATCGTCGATGCCGACGGCCGACTGGTCAAAGGCGACATGACCAATTCTGTCGTGGGCGGCATCCCGATCAACGGTTTGGAAATCGCCGGCAACAAAATAGACTTCGACTTTGAAATGAGCCATCTGGAATTGCAAAACTCCTTCTTAAGCCACCAAAACTGGCGCAACTGGAGCACGCCCATGGAAGCCGAAATGGCGTTT
>JAUNOJ010000289.1 GCA_030531135.1 Sutterellaceae bacterium
CCTTTACTTAAATTCAGCGGTGTTAAAGAATGTTTGACCGGCTCCCGATCTACCTTCGAGCCTGATTTACTCCTCCTTTGGGCGTACCCTAATTGCAACATCGTCACCTATCGCAATGAGAATCATTTGCAAAGTGAAAATAATTCTCATTAGTATCTGCCCTGCATAGGAATGCGTCTCATCTACTTGCATATCAAGAGACGCCCGACTTTGTGCATGCACATTTAAGGGGCTCGCCCTCGGTGCAGCCCTTACAAAACAATCTATCTTTGGAGAAATCTAAAATGCGTCAATCGATCAAGCTTGCGTTGGCCGCTGCTGCAGTTTCCGCCGCTTTCGGCGTTCAGGCTGCCGAAGTTTCCCTCTATGGCTCTATTTCTACGGGTCTTGTTTATTCTCATGGTTCCGAATTGACTAGCGCCGCTGGCAACACTTCTGAAGCTAACGGCCCCAAGAGCAATAGCCTCTCTATGGAAAGCGCCTGGTTCGGCGACTCCATCTGGGGTATCACCGGTGAAGAAGAACTCGGCAACGGCTGGACCGTGGGCTTCACGTTGGAAAACGAATTTGCCTCTGACTCGGGTGCTCTGGGCACTGACGGCAAGATCTTCGACAGCCAAGCCTACTTGCGCGTCGGCAACGATATGGTCAACTTCGCCTTCGGTAACATCGGCGGCTTGGCCAGTGCCGGCGGCGACTTTGACATGATCGGCGGTTTCGACCCCATGGGCGCCTTCTTTGACGTTGGCGGTATGGGCGCTTTCGCTACTCGCGACTATGCTTCCGACAATATGATCGTTGCTGAAGTCACCCCGATGGAAGGCCTCAAGGTTTCCTTGATGGGCTCCGTTGGCGATCAGGATAGTCAGGCGGCTTGGGAAGACCGTACGCATTACTATGCACTCGGCGCTTCTTACGAAGTCGGTTCTTTGGCTGTGGCCGGCGTGGTTGAAATGCTCAATTACGATAGCCGTCGCAATACTCAAGCAACCAAGGACGATAACGGCTATACCTTCACGTTGGGCGTGTCCTATGACTTCGGCGTTGTGAAGCCCAGCTTCGTCTACCAGCACGCTGACAAGCTCCGCTCCTTCCAGGGTGGCGACTTCTATGACGATACTGTTGACCCCGAAACGTACAACGGCTCTTACAAGTTCGAAAGCTTACTCTTGGGCGCTACCGCTCCCATCGCCGATGGTACTTTGATGGCCAGCGTTCAGTACGTCAAAGGCAAGAGCAAGCTTGACTCCGAAGAAGAAGGCAATGCCACGATTTTGGCTGTGGCTTACAGCTATGAATTGAGCAAGCGTACCAGCCTCTGGACCGGTGCCACCTACGCTGTGGGCGGCGACGGTTTGGATAAGGACCTTGGTACGACCAAGGAATTCGGTGGCATGGAACGCGGTGCTTACAACGGCTACACCTTCGGCTTGGGCCTCGTTCACACGTTCTAATCAGGTATTCTTGATACTTGACTCGGGAGCATGGAATCGGCATATTTCCGGCTCCCGATCGTTAGAATGTTTTGCCGACTCGGTTCGTCTCCATCCGGGTCGGCATTTTCTTTTCTTCATTACTTCCTCTACACCCGCCTAATCCTTTCGGCCTAGCACCCCGAGGGTCGACTTGTAACAATTTTCGGTCTTTGGCATTGACCTAAGCACCATGGCCGAACTTCTCCACCTTTGGCGTATTTTCAACGTGACAATCTCGCCTTAACATCTCGATGATGTGTGTAAGTTTGCAATATTGTTATTTGCCGACCGCACCGAAAGATTTTCTTTGACCCCATCTCCTTTTATTCCACGAATAAAGGAAAAGGAGCTATAAAAATGTTCGAAACGCAATACGAAGCGTTGCGTCGTCAGGGCATCAGCCGTCGAAGCTTTCTGCAGTTCTGTTCTTTGACTGCTGCCAGCCTCGGTTTGGGCAGTGCCGGCGCGCAAGAAATCGCCGAAGCGATGCAGACCAAACCGCGTACGCCCGTTGTCTGGCTGCACGGTCTGGAATGCACGTGCTGCACGGAATCCTTCATTCGCAGCTACCATCCCATCGCTGCCGATATGGTTCTCAACATGATCAGTCTCGACTATGACGATACGATCATGGCCGCTGCCGGTCATCAGGCCGAAGCCGCTTTGGAAGACACCATCGAAAAGTACAAGGGCAATTACATCGTTGCCGTCGAAGGCAACATTCCCTTGGGCGAAGACGGCACGTTCTGTGTGCCGGGCGGTGAAGTGTTCCTCGACAAGATCAAGCACGTTTGCAAGAACGCCAAGGCCGTCATCGGCTGGGGCTCTTGCGCCGCTTGGGGTTGCGTTCAGGCTGCCAAGCCCAATCCCACGAAGTCGGTTCCCATTACCGACGTCATCACGGATAAGCCCGTCGTGTTGGTTCCGGGTTGCCCCCCGATTCCGGAAGTCATGACCGGCGTCATCACCTACATTCTCACCTACGATCGTCTGCCGCCTTTGGATCGCTTGGGCCGTCCCAAGATGTTCTACGGTCAGCGCATTCACGACAAGTGCTATCGCCG
>JAUNOJ010000290.1 GCA_030531135.1 Sutterellaceae bacterium
ACGGATATTACCAAAGACAAGACGCAAAAAAAGGAGGTTCGTCCGTACAGACTACCTCCTTTTTCTTGAGTTTCTGTAACAGAAACTCGGAGCAGATTGACTTTCGCGAAAGCGAGTCGAGTCGATTGCGACAGGTCAGCTTGCGGTTATCAAATTACTAGCCGTGGGGCATTTCCGTCAAACGGACGCGCCGACACGCTGCTTTGCGAAACTGCCTGCAGTGAAGCCGTATTATTCGGCGTCCTGCTTGGTCGCAACAACCTTCTTGCCGCGATAGAAACCCGTCGGGCTGATGTGGTGACGGCGATGCGTTTCACCGGTCGTCGGTTCGACGGCAACAGGCGGGTTGGTCAAAAAGTCATGAGCGCGATGATTGCCGCGCTTGCTGGTAGATTTCTTATTTTGCTGGACAGCCATTTTAAAACCCCACGTGGGTAGAAATTGAAAACGTGCGATTATACCCGATTTTTTGTATTTTTGCTAGGGGCTAATCGTCAAAACTCGGGCACCGACTTTTGTCGTGTGCAAACTCGGCATTGTAGTCGGTTCGCCGAACTTTGCAACCTTTGCACAAAATTGGTTGCAAATATTCGTTTATGCCAAGAGACAGTCTCGGGCGACCTCGGCCGGCCGCCCGAAAGAGAACTTACTTCAGCGTACGAATGTATCGAACTGCCGCATCACTGGCGGTCTTGCCGCTCGTGGCCGCCCAACCGACGTTGGCAGCAGGCGCCGAGTCGTCGCCGTGAACCGAGTTGACGATTTCGCCCGCAGCAAAGAGCCCCTCAATCACGGCACCTTGAGTATTGAGGACTGCAAGGTCGCGATTGACGACAAGGCTTCCCATGGTCGTGGCAAAGCGAGGCTTTTGCTCAACAATGTAGTAAGGACCTTCGCCGATGGGCGCCGTCATATTTTTGGCCGTGCGTCCATAGTCTTTATCCACTCCTGCTTTTACGAATTCGTTGTACTTGGCTACTTCCGCCGTCAACCCCTTGGGATCGATGCCGGCGTGTTTGGCGGCTTCTTCCAATGTTTTGCCGTGGGCAAACAAGGGCGTTCCGGTGCCGTTTTCCGCTAACCACAAATCGACGTCCGAGGGACTCACACCGTTATTTTTGATCCCGTTTCTGAAAAGCTCAAAGGTCGCCGCATCCATCACCAGATACGGCTGTCCGCCCTTTTGTGCGGCCTGTGCCGTAATAGCACCTATCATCCTTTCGATCTATACGACTTACCACTATTGAAGGATTGGCGGTTATCGGGTATTGTGTGTGCTTGATCCGTTACAAAAAGGGTGTGTCGCCCAAAAGGTTTTGATCTATGCAAATTCCTAAGCCGCTCCTCGTTGCCCCGAACTATCTCGATGTCATTAACGGCAGGGTGTTTCCCGAGCGAACGGAATATTTGCGCTTTAAAAGCGTGAGTCCCTTGGCGCAAGCCTTGCGAGAATGCCTGATCTTCGGTCCGGGATTGATTCCGCCTGCGATTGCCGAAACCGTGGCTTTGGAAGCCAGAACGCACCAAAAAGTCACTTCCTTAGAAAGTTTCTATTACACACTGCAAGAAGCCACCTTTTCTTTGAGAGCAGCGCGTCCAGAAAGTCGCCCGGTCGCCTTTGCCGTCGAGCGCTTGTCGGTCTTGGTGCGTCACATCATGGATCGACGCTACGATCAACAACAAAGCCTCGCTTTCTTGGAAAAGTACGCCGAAACCGCTTCCTATATGATCAGCCGAGCCGGTGATCGCATTGCCGGACTTATTGCCGAAAACATACCTCAACATGCCCACGTCATGGTCATCGGCGGTTCGGGCTCCATGTCGGCCGTCGGTCGCGGCACTGGTGTAGCCGGTCTCATCGAAGCGCACCGTCAAGGTAAAGAAATCAAGGCTGTCACGCCCTTCTCCACCCCCTTATTTTCGGGACCGCGCCTGACCGCTTGGGAATTGCGCAATGCAGGCGTCGACTGCGAAATCATTGCCGATACCGTAATCGGCACGGCTCTGATGACCGAAAAATTCGATGCCGTTTTAGTGATTGCCAATCGACTTTGCGCCAACGGCGACGTCAGTTGTCCGTCGGGCGCCAACCATGCGGCACTGGCTGCCAAATATATGGGCGTACCTTACTACGTGATCGTTTACGATCATATTGTCGATACCGGTTGCCCCTCTTTGGCAACGTGCCCGATGGAAGACTTCAAAACAAGCGAAGCGCTCCCTTCCATCTTTCAAGACGTACGCCACTACATCAACGATTTGGTGGCGGCAGAATGGGTCACCGGTTACATTACCTGCGACGGTTTGTATCGCCCCAAAAACGACGGACCGGCAAGCGAGTTGGCAAACAAACTCGATCGCAAAATGTCGGCACAGATCAAGACCTTTATCGATCAGTTCGGTAGGTAAGGCAATATCGACTTTTCAGAAAAAAAGGCGGGGGTGCGACTTTAACGGTCGCCCCCCGAAATTCTTTGGAGAACACTAGAAAAAGACTGCTGCGGATATTGGCTTACGGCTTGATGCGCACGCGAGCC
>JAUNOJ010000021.1 GCA_030531135.1 Sutterellaceae bacterium
TTCATAATGACGCATTGATTCCTCCTTACGGAAATAAGCCACCCGAGCGTCGTATCGGTGTGGCAAGGATACGAAAGCTCGTGATTTTATCGACTTTTCCTTGAAAAATCAACAACCTCACGATATCTTTTTTGAAAAAACACCTAAAAGCACTTATCTGCGTGCAAATAGCAAAAAACCTCAACATCCCACTTTGCGATCTCGGGATTGTCGAGGTTTATGCAAACTTGTCGATGGTGCCGGTGAGAGGATTCGAACATCCGACCTTCGCATTACGAATGCGCTGCTCTACCAGCTGAGCTACACCGGCATCTTCAAGTTTTTATTCTCAAGACTGTCGTCCTGAGAAATGCGCATTTTACACGAGTTTTTGAAATTTGCAAGAGCTCGAAGAAAAATTTTTCCACGAGCTCTTGATCTCGTATCTGGTGCCGGTGAGAGGGCTCGAACTTCCGACCTTTGCATTACAAGTGCGCTGCTCTACCAACTGAGCTACACCGGCATCGGGAACGCGCATTTTACCCGATATTTTCCTTAATGAAGGCCTTGATGCGATCGGCATCGGCCGCCATCACGACCACCTTCTGAGGCTTAGCTTCAATGCCGACGTAAGAAGCCGGCACCTGCGGATCGACACCCACGGCTTCGCGCATGGTTTCGGCAAACTTGGCGGGCAGTGCCGTTTCCAGGGCCAACATCTTGACGCCGTCGCGCTTTTTTTCACGCGCGGCCTTAATGCCGTCTGCGGTGTGCGGATCGACCATGAAGCCTTCTTTGCGATAAAGCTCGGCAATCGTGGCCAGACGGTCGGCATGCGTGCTTCTAGCCGAGGTAAAGCCGCTTTGGCGCACGGCAAAGAATTCGGATTCGGTGAGCGTAAAGCCGCCCTTTAACGCCACCATGGTCCAAAGTTCGTTGATGCGACCGGCGTTTTTGCCCACGATGTCGTAGACATAACGCTCGAAGTTGCTGGCCTTGGAAATATCCATCGACGGGGAGCTTGTCACATAGGTGTGTTCGCCGTCGCGCACGCGATAGGTGCCCGTCGTGAAGAATTCGTGCAACACGTCGTTTTCGTTGGTCGCAACCACCAATTGACCGATGGGCAACCCCATCTGCTTGGCAATCCAACCGGCCAAAATATTGCCGAAGTTGCCCGAAGGCACCGTTACGTCGATGACTTCGCCCGGTTTTTCGGTGACTTCCAACCAACCCTTGAAGTAGTACACGACCTGAGCGGAAATGCGCGCCCAGTTAATCGAGTTGACCGTACCGATATGGTTTTCGTTTTTAAAGACGGCATCGCGGCTACAGGCCTTGACAACGTCCTGAGCATCGTCAAAGGCGCCCTTGACCGCAATGTTGAAGATGTTGGCGTCGTCCAACGAATACATCTGCGCACGCTGAAATGCGCTCATGCGACCTTCGGGCGAGAGCATAAAGACGCGAATGCCCTTGCGCGAGCGCATGGCGTATTCGGCGGCCGAGCCCGTATCGCCAGAGGTGGCGCCCAAAATATTGAGTTCGCCGCCCTTTTTGGCGAGTAAATATTCAAAGAGCGCTCCCAAATACTGCATGGCCATGTCTTTAAAGGCCAAGGTCGGACCGTTGCTAAGCTCTAGCAGATGAATGTTACCGCCATCGATCGCATGCACCGGCGTGATCTTGGAGAAATCTTCCCCTTCTCTGCCGTTGTTGTAGACGTCTTCACGATACACGCCTGCGAGCAATTTCTTCAAATCGCCTTCGTCGATATCGGTTGCAAAACGGCGCAACACTTCGAAAGCGAGTTCTGCATAGCTCAACTTGCGCCAGCTTTCCAACTCTGCGCTTTCCACCTTGGGGTATTGGCGCGGCAAGAACAAACCGCCGTCAGCAGCCAAGCCCTTTAAAACAATGTCGCTATAGCCCGCGTTGTCGTCTTCGCCGCGCGTAGACACGTAGGTCATGGGAATCATCTGTTTTTTTCCTTATCAGTTCAATTCTTCTTTTCGAAGCATCACGACTTTGCCGTTGACGCTCTCAAGGGCTTCGATAGATCGAATAGCTTTACGCACATTGCCTTCGCGGGTGCTGTGCGTCAAGATCACGAGCTCGGTGCGCCCTTCCAAAGAGGCTTCTTTTTGCAGCATCGTCTCAACGGAAATACCGTTGTCGGCAAAAATGCGCGTGACGTCTGCCAAAACGCCGGGCTTGTCCACCACGCCGATGCGCAAATAGTAAGAGGTTACGGTGCGGTCCATATCGAGCCAGACCACGTCATTGACGTGTTCGCCCACAATCGGATGCGGACGCTTGCCGCTGGCGATCAACTTCACCACGTCCACCAAATCGGCCACGACAGCCGAAGCCGTGGGTTCGGCACCGGCACCGCGCCCGTGCAACAAGACGGTGCCCACGGCGTCGCCCTTAACAACGACGGCATTCATCACGCCTTCGACGCTGGCCACCAAGCGACGCATCGGCACCAACGAGGGATGCACGCGCAATTCGATCCCCTCGTCCGTACGTTTGGTAATGCCCAAAAGCTTGATGCGATACCCCAAGCTTTCGGCGTATTGAATGTCGACGGCCGAAAGTTTGGAAATGCCTTCTACGCTCGCAGCCTTGTAGTTGACGGGAGTGCCGAAAGCCAAGGCGCTTAAGATCGTGATCTTGTGTGCGGCATCCTGCCCCTCGATGTCAAAGGTGGGATCGGCTTCGGCGTAACCCAATTTTTGCGCTTCGGCCAAAGCATCGGCAAAGCTTGCGCCCGTTTCGCGCATCGAAGACAAAATGAAGTTGCTCGTGCCGTTGATGATACCCACCACCCATTCGATACGGTTGGCAGAGAGTCCTTCGCGCAAACTCTTAATGATGGGAATACCGCCTGCAACGGCAGCTTCGAACATCACGGTCACGCCCTTGGCATCGGCTGCTGCAAAGATTTCGTTACCGTGCAAAGCAAGCAGAGCCTTATTGGCCGTGACCACGTGCTTACCGTTGGCAATGGCTTCCAAAATCATGCTCTTGGCCGGCTCGATGCCGCCCATCACTTCGACGACGATGTCGATATCCGGATCGTTGACAATATCCTTGTAGTCGGCGGTGACGACAACATCGTCGCCCACCTTTTGTCGAGCGCGCTCCAAGTTGCGACAAAGGACGGTTTTGACCGACATGGGCAAACCGGTCTTTCGCATCAACTCGTTGCAATTGCGTGCTAAAACATCAAAAGTTCCGCCACCGACCGTTCCGAGTCCGGCGATACCGATTTTGATGACGTCTTTCATTTGGCGTCTCCCTGTGATTGTTTTGTTTTATAGACGATTCGAGCCGCACGAAACGAATTTGGCGCGGCTCGTTTGAGAAAAATTATTGTTCGCTGGGCAGTTTGTAGTGACGCGGCTCGTCGGGATTGATCAAGCCGTCTTTTCTAAACATCTGCTTGATGCCGTGCAAAGCCTGACGAGAACGGAATTCGTTTTCGATCAAAGCGATACGCACATGGTCGTCGCCGTACTGGCCGAAGCCGACACCGGGGCTCACGGCCACCTTGGCGTCTTCCAGCAAGCGCTTGCTGAATTCGATACTGCCCAAATGGCGATACGGTTCCGGAATCTTGGCCCAGATGTACATGGAAGCCTTGGGACACTCCACGGGCCAGCCGAGTTCGTTTAAGCCCTTGACCATCAGATCGCGGCGCTTCTGGTACTTCTGGCGCACTTCTTCAACGCACGTTTGGTCTCCTTCCAAGGCTTCGATGGCCGCCACCTGCAGCGGCGTGAACGTGCCGTAGTCGTGATAGCTCTTGATGCGAGCCAACGCATGCACCAATTCCTTGTTGCCGACCATGTAGCCCAAACGCCAACCTGCCATGTTGTAGGACTTGGACATGGTGAAAAATTCCACGGCCACGTCCTTGGCACCCGGCACCTGCATAATCGAAGGCGCCTTATAGCCGTCAAAGCAAATGTCGGCATAGGCCAAATCGTGCACGACCCAAACGTTGTAGCGCTTGCCGAGTTCGACAACCTTAGCCAAAAAGTTCAGATCGACGCACTGTGCGGTCGGGTTGGACGGGAAGCCCAAAATCATCATCTTGGGAGCAGGCACCGTTTCGACGATGGCGCGTTCCAACTCTTGCAGAAAGTCCACACCCGGAATCATCTTGACGCTGCGGATGTCTGCGCCGGCAATGATGGCGCCGTAAATATGAATCGGATAGCTCGGATTGGGAACCAGAACGGTGTCGCCGCGATCGGTACAGGCCAGCATCAAGTGCGCAATGCCTTCTTTGGAACCGATCGTGACAATGGCTTCGTTGTCGGGGTCGATTTCGACATCGAATTTGCGCTTGTACCAGTTGCTGATGGCCTTTCTCAGGCGAGGAATACCGCGAGAGGCCGAGTAGCCGTGCGTGTTGTCGCGGCTGGCCACTTCGATCATTTTGTCGACGATATGCTTGGGAGTGGGACCGTCGGGATTGCCCATCGACAAGTCGATAATATCCTCGCCGCGACGACGCGCCGCCATCTTCAGTTCGCCGGTGATGTTAAAGACATATGGCGGCAGACGCTTGATGCGCGAAAAATCGGAATTCATTTTTTATTTCTCCAAGCTTATCGAAAATTTGTCCGGCGACGTTTGCCTCGAGATGATCTCAAAACATGTCGCTAAATGATCATTACACCACGTTTTGGCGGAGTTTGGCGTCGACCTAGTTCTTTTTCCTCGTTTTTCTTTGTCCAATTCTGGTTTTTCTCAGAAGCAATGGTGCAAAATACCTACAATTCAGTTCTTTTTTGTGAGGTAATCATCATGGCTTTTGATGTGGGCGATAAAGTCGATACCGTCGTCGGCACTTCCACTTTGGGCGAATTCAAGGTTGCGGACCATGCCGGGCGCTACTTGGTGCTTTATTTTTATCCCAAGGACAATACGTCGGCTTGTACCGTCGAAGCACGCGACTTTACGGCTGCCAAGGACGATTTTGCCAAGGCAAACTGCGACATCGTCGGCGTTTCGCGCGACACCGTCAAAACACACCAAGGTTTTTGCACGCGCCAAGAGCTCACGATCGAACTGGTGAGCGACAAAGACGAAGCGCTTTGCACGGCCTTTGACGCCATCAAACCCAAAATCATGTACGGCAAGCCGTGCCGCGGCATCGTGCGCTCGACCTTTTTGATCGATCCGACGGGCACGATCGTCAAGGCTTGGCGCGGCATCAAGGTGCCCGGTCACATCGCCGAAGTCTTGGCCGAAGTCAAGGCGCTCCAAGGCCTTTGACATTTCGTTTTTAACCAAATCCGCAATCCGTCCCCTTGCGTCATCGAGGGGACGAATTGCACTCGGACGATTCAAAATTCGTCGATAAGGCGGTCGTTGAACGCCCCCGAAGCAATTCGAAAATGCCGTCGGAAAGTAACGAATTTCCTCGCGTAAGCGTGGGAAAGTTCAACGCTTCCGTTTTTTTCTTTTAGTAATCAGCAGGACCCCATTCATGACAGTTGCATGGCAAAGTATTCCGGCCCGAGGCCTTGTTAGAGCAGACGACGCGAAAAACCGCAAGATCGTTTTGAAACGATTGAACGCCGCCCTCGGCAAAGAGCTGACCGAAACACTTCTGGCCAACGACCTCATCGTTTTGATGAATACGTTTGACGGCCAAAGCGCCTTGTGCGCCGGCACAGGCAAAGGCATTCTTCCGATGGAGCGCACGTGCATTTTTTCGCGACAACAAAACGTGCTTTATATCAACTTGGAGCATGCCGAAAACCCGGCGCTTGTCGCTCAAGTCGTTTCGACTCTGGCCTTTGATACGGCCGATCACGACCATCCGCACTTCGAGTTATTCATCAGTGCTGCGGTTCATCACACGTTGGGCTCGTCCGACGAGTTCTTCGATCCGTTGGGGCATCGCGACGCCTATGAAAAGCGTACCCGTATCCAAATTCGCCAAAAGCTGGATCGTCTGTTGCTTCCCAAGGCGTTCCTTGAAGACTATTGGCTCCAACACTACGAAGGCCGTAAGCGCCTGCCGTCTCAAGCCAAGTGCAAACTGCCCAAGACCTTTAAAACAACCGATCCGAATCTCGTTAAAGAAGTCGAACTCGTCAAATACTTTTTCGGCAACATTCACGCTTTTGCCCAAACGCGCTCACATCGCCAATCCGACAAAATCACCGTCTCGACAAACAAGGCCGTGATCCGTTTGGCAAGCCTGGCACAAATAACGCACGCAAAACTGCCGAGCGTCGAAGAGTTTTTCGGCAAAGAAGTGTATGACGTAGATCTCGAACTGGAATGCTCGCATCCCTATCCTGCCGATCTCGGCACGATCGGCGAAAACTGCAGTCCGCGTCATTTATGGAATCTCGATACCGAAATGACACAATTCAACTGGTTAAGCCTTTATGAAGAAAGGTCGGTGCCCAACAACAAAGTCGAAGCGGGGGTGCCGTCCATTTTTGCCACCGGTATCGTCATGGCTTCTCGCGAGCGCGTCAAGGGTTCGGCCGCAGTCGTCACCACGCACGAAGTCGATATGTCGCTGATGAGGAATCGCACGATCAGTTTTCTGCCCTTTGTGTCCTGCGCCACCGATCCTTTGAGAGCTCAACTTGTCGAGTGCAATGTCGCCGAAACGCTCGATTGGGCCTTATTGTCTTTGCACAGCCCCAAATACGACTTAAATTTCCAAGCCATCAATACTTCCTGGCTCGCTCAGTGCGACAAACTCGATACAAACATCGACTATGCCGTCAACTTGGCGTTTTGGGCCATGTCGGCAAAGTTGCCCGACGACGACGGCAAAAAAGATTTGGTCCGCATCAAAAAGCCCGGCTCGGTTCCCGAATACTGTATCTCGTGCAAAATCACCGAGGTTTTTAAAGAAAGTTTTATTGAAATCGCGAGCTTTACGGTCTTTACCGTCAAGCCGCGCACGAAACGCCGCGCTTTTCCGGAACTGACGGCAGCAATGAAAACAAGCGACTTCAAAGCCCTGGGACTCAAAAAAGGCATGACCGTCACGTTAAAGGGCGTCTTTTTGATCACGGACATCAAAGGACTGAAGCTCTACCGCTTCGATATGCCCGACGTCGAGCTCGAGCTCCCCGGCCTTTCGCCCTTGACCAAGCGCCGAGAGTTGAATCTGGCCGTTGTCAACGACGAGATCAGCCCCGAAGCCGCTGCGGTTCACTTGGGGCAACGCGTCAGTGAAATCGCCGCACATCACCGTCACGGCAAAGGCTATTACGAGGCCTTGATGGCGGCGGCTGCCTACGGTCATCCCGAAAGCTTAAATCAACTGACGCATCTGTACGAACAAGCGCTTGATCGCCGAGAGCAACTCAAGAATTACGACATGGACTTCGTCATGGACTGCGAAGGCAAGGTTATCGATCGCTTTCTGAATTTGTGTCAGATGAGTTGCCAGGCGCCTTTGGAATTTTTGGCTTTTTCCTCAACGCAATGGTTGCCGACGCCTGCGGACATTCGTCAAAGACTCGCGCATTATTTGGCCGTGGCTCACAACAGCGGCAAGGCCTTTGAAGAACTTGGCAAACGATATCGCGGCGCACGCGCCTTTGACAAGATGAGTCCGGACGAAATTTATAACTACCGCAGTTATTTGACGCGCGCGATTTTCCAGTGCGAGTATTCTCCGGCGACCAAGTCTTTCCTCGCACTGAACATGTCGGGACAATTGCCCCACCTTTCCATGGAAGACTCCATCGGTCTGGTTCTCAAAATGGAACAGACATACCTGCCGGCTCGCCACTGGTTCAGCGGCATGGTGCTGTTGCAAGACAAGTTCTTCGAAAGTAGCCCCGAAGTGGTCTTCAATGCGTTTTTAAGCGAAGCGCAATACGGCTCTCCCGTTTACGTGCACGACTTTGCTTGGTTTCTGTTGACGACGGCTTCCGACGACTTGAATCGCCCCAAGCAATGGGCGCTTTGCGGTGCCGCACTCTTGCGCTGGCTTGCCGAGCGTTATCAATGTTCGATTTATAACAACGATCCCGAGACTGTAGACGACATTTTGAATCGTTTGGGCGTCAAGCACAAACTTGCCGCCTTTGATCCGTGGGCGTATTTGGGCGTGCCCGAACCCCAAGAACCGACGCCGCTCGTAAAGACCGTGCGCCCGATGGGCTTTCCCGATTTCCTGCATCTGGTCTTCGTGAAAAGACTGATCAATTTCACCCCGCTCGACGAGCACGATCCCCAGGTCGGCTCTCGCCTGACGGCGCTTTTTGACTTCTTGAGTAAAAACTCAAAAATCGTTCACGGTCCCGAGACCAGCACGGCAAAGTCGGCCGTAGACCGCATGCGCAACGCGCGCCTTTTGACTTACGACAGTCACGACGGCAACGAGTGCGTCTTGGCGGAGTTGCCGACCGAAGACGGCAGATGGATTGCAGAAACCGTCAACCCCGTCTTTAACCAAGGGCTTGAAATCGATGCCAAACTCATCGGCGGCGTGACCGACATCGGGCTTTGCAACGGCGTGGTTTCGGCAACGGTCGACGGCAACGAAAAACTCAACTTCTTTGAGCCCTATTGGTTGACCAAGGCCCCCAACCTGATCGCTGGGGACGTCCACCGTATTTCGTTTTACGGCATGGGCGAAATCAGCTGCTACGACCCGATGTTGGAGAACTTGACGAGCTATACGAATCCCAAACTCAAGCACATCGCATGCCTTGACGCCCGCACGGCGCAATACTTTGCCGTCACGACCGTCAAGAGCATCAAGCTCGATGCGGTGCAACTTGCCGGCGTGAGCTTTGCCAAGGTTGTTTTGACTGTCAATGACTTTGTACCGACCGCAGCCAATCTCTCACTGCCCGTCTATGTGCCCATGAAGATACTGGATACTCAAAAGGTCAAGGCGCGCAGCGAAGTCGTTGCCGTTTTTGAGTTGTTCGGTTTGATCCAAGAAACCGACGTCGAACCTGACGACAATTTCGGAGTCAGAACGATCAATTGATTTTGACCGGCTGAACTTCACCACGATCAAAACGCCGCTCGATGCAAACCGCGAGCGGCGTTTTCCTTATCCCCGAAAGTAACGACAGGCTCTGCCGGCCGTCGCCGACATTACCAGGTGTAGCGCACCCCGGCGTTCCAGCGATAGGGCACTTCCAAGTCGCTGCCCTTGGAGTAAATGAAATCGGCATAACCCTTTAAGTTGTCGGTCAAGCGCACGGATGCGCCGATACCGATCTCAAACCAACCGCCGCCCAAATCCTGATCGATCGTCACGGGCGTCGTACCGTCGGAATATTCGGCGCTCGTCTCGGATCCGAAATCATAGAGATAAGAGCCTCGCACATAGACGGTGCCGCGATCGTTCGGGCATTGAACGCCGGCCATAAAGCCGACTCGACCGATCAGAATATCCACGCCGTCTTGCTCGACAGACAGACCGTGCGACGTTTTGTAGTCCTCTCCAAACACGTGGCTGAACATACCTTCGACTTGCGGCTCAACAAAGAAACTGCGAGACAGTTTGAAGCGATGCCCCAACTCAATCGTCAGCCCCAGCGCTTGCGTTTCGTATTCGCCGTCATAATTAAACGACTGATAGCGGATACCGTACTCGTTTTTGAGTTTGCCGTACTTGATGCTCGCATCGATAAAGCTGCCGTTATCAAATAACGTCGAAGCATAGGCCGTGAAAGCCAAGGTGCTTGAGTCGCCGGTGCCGGTCGTAAACTTCGTTTCGCCGTCGGTATAGCTGAAAGCTCCGCCGACATAGTAGTTAACGCCGCTGTGCGCAATACGATGATCGTACCCCATTTGAATCGAACTCGAATCAAACCGCACGGATTGACTGCCGAGCTTGGCTCGCCCGCCGTACGTGCGCACCCACAAACCGTTGTCACCGTTTTGATTGCGGATGTCGCCAAGACGCAGACTGATATCGTTGATTTCGGCTCGCCACTGAGCAACGGGCACCATGGTCGACTCGCTGATGCTGGCGAGTTTTCGGTTCTCGCCCTTGACCTGAACGGTTTTTCCGTCCCACGTCATTTCCGATCTCGTATCGCCTTCCTCCCACGTTGCCAAGAACTCGCCTTGATTGTTGGCGTTGTTGAGCACGAACGCTTCCTTAAACTGTCGAATCAGTTCGGCATCGGTGCCTTTATTCAAGTTGCCGCTCACTCGAACATCCGTTTTTCCGACTGAAGCGCTTGTCGCGACAAATGAGCCTTTAGCCAGAGTATCCAAACCGACATGGAGTTGATCGGCGCTGAGGTTGGCAAAAGAAACCTCAGCTCCGTCGGCAACGGTTACGGTCATCGACGATTGTCCATTTTCGCCCGTTCCCGTCACGGCCTGGCTGAAAGTGTTTTGGCCGGCAGTCGCCTTCAACGCACCCAAGGAAAAAGTCGAGCCGTCCGCCAGGGCTTCGACCGTCAAACCCGAAGCCGTCAGTTCTTTGACAGTTGTATGCGTGGCGCCGGCATCCTGCCTACGAACGGTTGTGCCGTCGCCGAACTCGGCCGAGTCGATCGTCAATCGATTGGCAACTTTTTCAGTAGCTGCGATTACAAACTCACCCTTGTCTTGCACCGTCAATGTGCCGATGTTCGTTGCGGCCGCAGTATCGGTTGTCGACGCATACGCATTGAGGATGCCCGTCGTGCCGCCCGTCACGGTCATTTCGCCGATATTTAATGTCGAAGTGTAGTTTTGCAGACTCGCATACTGCGCCTGTCCCTTAAAACCGGAGGAATCCAACACCATTTCAGCTATGGTGTAAGTGCCGTCGTTAAACGCCAGATAAGCAGCTGCCGTTTCGTTTTTCAAATTGACCGTTCCGATTTGAAAGCCGTCCCCACCCGTTTTGACGGTCAAATTTTGGCGCACGGTCAACGTTTGGGCTTCAATTTCTGCACCCTTCTCAAACGACCCCGTCAAAGCATTGATGTGCGCGGCCTTGATTTTGCCCAACTGCCGATTACCGTTGGGACCGTCGCCGTAGTACAGCGTTCCTTTGACCGTCGTGACGGAGCCCGCCGTCGTTTCGAAGTTTTTGGCCGTCAAATCCCCCTCAACGGTCATCGTGGCCAAGTTTTTCACGGAGACTTTCGCCGTTAAATTCTTTGCTTTGAACGTGGCGGATTCGTTATGGAAATCTTCCAAATGCAAAGGGGAAGCGTGACCGTCGGGATCGATGACAATATCCACGGCTTCGCCCTCGACGTCCGTAATATTCGAGCCCGCCTTCATCCACAGACCGTAAAACGAAGCGGTTTTCCCTTTACCGACGGTTAAGGTTCCGTAGTTGTCCAAAAAGAGCTTCTCGGTACCGTTTTCAACGTGAAGCTTTGCATCGTTGTTAACCGTATCGCCGACTTTTTCCCCATTTTGAAAGCGCTTTGTCGGATCGGCCAAGACCAACGAGCCGACGGAAATGTTGCCGTAATTGTTGACACTCGAGTTGTCGAGCTTGAGTTCGCCCGACACGATAAGATCGGCTGCCTTGTGCACCGTCAAACCGCCGTTGACGATACGAAAATCCTTGATGTCCTTTAATGTTCCGACGATTTCGGCGCCGCCTTTCGTTTTATTCTCATGCTCGATCGTCAGACTGTGTCTGTTACCCGAAACGGTGGTGTCCTTGGCAACCACCCAAGTCGAATCCTCGGTAAAAGACAATTTTGTGTCGGTTGAAAAATTTGGAATACCGCGATATCCGGCCATAGCCGGAGCGGCAGCCAAAATGACCAAGGCAACACAAGTAGCGACTTGCGTGAACCGAACAGCATTTGTTTGCGCACATCTTTGAGCGTTCATCTTAAATTCCCGTACAAGCAGAAATAAGGCCTATCGATTTTTCCAAGATACACTCGACAGAAAAATTTGTCGAGCTTTTTAGCGAAACTTTCCGACCATACGGTGTCGTCTATACACAACTCGTTAGGGGTTGAAAAAAACGCCGCTCTAAACTATTTGTCGAGCGGCGTTTTTTCAACTGAAACCAAAAGCAATCAAGCCGATTATTTCGCGTAGTCGTCGGCCAAGAGCTTGCCCGGATTGAGAATGCCCTTGGGATCGAGCGCTTGTTTGATGCGTCCCATCACTTCAAGTTCCAAGGGGTTCTTGAGCTGCAGGAAGTGCGCGCGCTTCAGTTGCCCGATGCCGTGCTCGGCCGAAATCGAGCCGTTGTATTTCTGCACGACGGTATAAACCGTTTCACGAATGCCCTCTTCGTTTTCAAAAGCGAGATTGGCAGGAATCGAGCCGATGTTAAAGTGCAGGTTTCCGTCGCCCAAGTGTCCGAAAACAGAAGGATCGATCCAGTCGAAACGTGCATTCAAAGCGTCCAAGGCTTCTTTCACGAAGTCGGCGATCTGACTGATTTCGATACTGACGTCGTTGTGCAAGTTTCCGCCCACGTGGGCATCGGCGCTCGGAATCGATTCGCGAATCGACCAGAAGTGACGGCTGTCGGCAACGGAGTTCGAAAGAATCGCGTCGACCACATAACCTTCTTCAAAGCTCTTTTCCAAAATTGCTTCCAAGGGATTGGTTTGCGGATCGCGCGAGTAACTCAATTCCACCAAGCACCACCAAGGAGCGGTCGTCACGTCGCCCGGCAAACTGATCGCATCGATTTGCTCTGCCACGCGTTCGATGCACTTGGCCTGCATCAACTCGAACCCGGTCAGCGCAGGCCCCGTGGCGGTTTTCACGTCGCTTAAGAGCCGATAGGCGTCTTCGACATTTGCCACCCCCACCAATGCCGTGTAAGAGGCTTGCGGCTGCGGGAAAAGCTTCACTACGGCACGCGTAATCACGCCCAACGTTCCTTCGCTTGCCATAAAGAGGTGTTTGAGATCGTAACCCGTATTGTCTTTGCGAAGACCGCGCAACATGTTCAGCACTCGACCGTCGGCCAAAACCACTTCGATACCGAGCACCAAGTCGCGCGTATTGCCGTAGCGCAAAACGGCGGTGCCGCCGGCGTTGGTTGCCAAGCACCCGCCCAAGCAAGCGGTGCCTTCGGCGGCAAAGCTCAACGGGAAAAAGCGTCCGGCACTTTCTGCCGCTTCCTGCGCCTTTTCCAAAACAAGACCGGCCTGAACCGTCATGGTGTCGTTGACCGCATCGATGGCTTCCACCTTGTTCATGCGAGAAAGCGACAACAAAAGCGCAGTACCCGAAGCATCCGGCGTTCCGCCCCCGACCAAAGAGGTATTGCCCGACTGCGGCACCACAACCGTGCCGGTGTCGTAAGCCCATTTCATCACGCGAGAAACCTCATCGGTATCGGCCGGGCGCACCACCGCCAACACTTTGCCGTGAAAGCGATTGGTCCAGTCGACCAAGTAGCCTGCGGTGTCGGCGTCTTCGGTCAAAACGTTCGAGACACCCACGATGGCCTTGAGTTCTTCGATTGCTTGGGTCTTGTCCATTTTATTTTCTCAATATCAGTCAAAAACGGCCTTGTTGAAAACAAAGCCGCGATGTATCCGTCAATTTTATGCCGCCAAGGCGCAGCCCGAGAGCAGTGCCAGAATGCGGTCGCAATGATTGACTGCGGGACGCACGAAACTGGCGTCGTTGGCCGTGGCCGTCACGGCTCGGGGCTTGGCAGCCTGAGCCTTGGTAATGCGCACCGTGCCGTCGTCGCCGATGGAAAATTCCACGGCGGAGTCGCCTGCGGTCAACCCCAAAAAGTCGCGCACATTCTTCGGAACGG
>JAUNOJ010000291.1 GCA_030531135.1 Sutterellaceae bacterium
CATGGACTTTACGCAACTGATTGTCGAACTTTTCACCAACGCCGATCACTTTTTAGTGACGCTTGCCACCGAATACGGTTGGCTTGTGTATCTGGCGATGTTTCTGATTTTCTTTGCCGAAACGGGGATCGTGGTTTTGGCATTTTTGCCGGGCGACTCTTTGCTTTTTGTTTCGGGGACGGTGGCCGCTGCCGGCACCATGAGCCCTTGGGGCTTGATGCTTGCCGTGATTTTGGGCGCCATTTTCGGCAACACTTTGGGCTTTCACACGGGCAAGTGGTTCGGCAACAAAATCTATGACGGCTCCATCAGTTGGATCGATGCCCAAAAACTGCAAAAGACCCAAATCTTTTATCAAAAGCACGGCGGCAAAACCATTGTTCTGGCGCGTTTCGTGCCCATCGTTCGTGCTTTTGCTCCCTTGGTGGCCGGCGCTGCTCGCATGAGCATGGCGCGCTTTGAGCTTTACAGCGCCTTCGGTGCCGTGCTTTGGGCCGTGTCTTTAATTGGCGTCGGATATCTCTTTGGCAACATTCCGATTGTGAAAAACAACCTTTCGATGATTTTGCTCTTGGGCGTTGTGGCGGCAGCCATGGGACCGGTGGTTGTGGCAATCGGTTGGAAGTACGTGCACATTCTGGCTGAAAAGCTTCGCAAGGAAGATGCCGCGAAGAAGTAAGGCACCCAAAGATCCTGCCAACGATTGAAAAAAACGAAGCCCGGTATTCGCACCACCGGGCTTCTTCTCTTTGATGAGGGAATCTAAGATGAGCCTACACCTGACCTCCTCGCGAAGCATTGTGCCACATACGGACTCCGCCCGCTAAAATGTATTGCATTTACCACGCTTTCAGAAGACCTTCCTTCCTATTTATTTCACATCCTGGCAATAGAAATTTTGTTTTTCAATAGCGGACTTACAACTGAGCAATCAAGCTTCTTGGCAAAACAAAAACAATCATTGATATACAAGCAGATTTCAAAATCCATCGGAAATTTTGTCGTCATTTACACAACAAAAATTGAGATGCTGCGGTAGAATTAACCCCAATCACGAGGAGGCGGAGGGTCGACTTGTTGCCATTTTCTTAGCCGGAACTTCTTACGAATTTTCGGAAAACCGGAGTATCCGGCCCGAAGATATGCCCCCAAAACAGTAATGCTGAGGGATAAAAAACAACGAAGCCCAGTGTTCGCACCACCGGACTTCGTCTCTTCTGAGGGAGTTCAAAGATGCCCATACATCTGTCCTCCTCGTGGGAGACCATTATGCCACAGGTCGTTGGCGACATCGTCATCGACGGTAGTTCGCTTGTGGCAATCTTCTTGGTTACTTGGCTAGTCCGCACGAAGCGCTAACGCGCAACGGCATCGGGTAACCGATGCCGCGGGGAGTTCTCGAAAGAGGCTCCCCTCGTGTGTTTTTGGCTCGGTGTTTTCCTCATCAACCAAGAGAAAACAGCTTACAAATCTTTCAAACTTGCCAAATCATAAGGCGTGGTCTGATAGACGTAGTAATTGAGCCAGTTGTGATAGAGCAAATGCGCGTGCGAGCGCCACTTAAATAACGGCGTTTGCGTCGGATCGTCGTCCGGGTAATAGTTTTGCGGCACGGCAATTTCCAAGCCCTTATTCACGTCGCGCTGATATTCGGCATCAAGCGTCAAACGATCGTACTCGGGGTGACCGGTCACGAAAATCTGGCGGCCGTTATCGGTCGACATCAAATAGGGTCCCGTCACTTCGCTTTGTGCCAAGATGCGCAAGTCTTTGCATGCGGCAACGTCGTCCAAGTCGATTCCGGTATGGCGGCTGTGCGGCGCCAAGAAGACGTCGTCAAAGCCTCTGACCAAAGGATTGTTAGGGCGCGTCACCCGATGCTCGAAGACACCGAAAAGCTTTGCCTCCAACGGCGTTTTACGAATGCCGAAATGATGCCAAAGACCAGCCATTGCGCCCCAGCAGACGTGTAACGTCGAAAAGACGTGCGTCTTGCTCCAGTCGAAAATCCACTGCAACTCTTCCCAGTAGTCGACTTCGTCAAAATCCAACGTTTCAACCGGAGCGCCGGTGATGATCATGCCGTCGAAGTAGCGATCGCGCACGGCCTCAGCTGTGGCATAAAACGCTTGCAAGTGGTCTTCCGACGTGTTTTTGCTTTTGTAGCTTGCCGTCTGCAAAAACGTCAAATGAATCTGCAAGGGCGAATTGGCCAGCAAGCGCGCAATCTGCGTTTCGGTCACGATCTTGGTGGGCATCAAATTGAGCACCAAGATTTCAAGCGGTCGAATGTCTTGCGAGCTTGCGCGCTCGGGCGTCATCACAAAGACGTTTTCTTCCGAAAGAAAACGACTCGCTGGCAGGTCTTGCGGCAAAATAACGGGCATTCGGACTCCTCCATTACACCGAGGCCGCAGCCAAGGCTTGCGTCAAATCCTCAAGGATATCGTCGCCGTCTTCCAAACCCACGCTCAAGCGAATGAGTTCGGGCGGAACGCCGGCCTTGACAAGCTCTTCGTCGCTCATC
>JAUNOJ010000292.1 GCA_030531135.1 Sutterellaceae bacterium
AAATGGAAACGATCAATCGTCCGTGGCTTGCTCACTACCCCGAAGGCGTTCCTGCCGACATCAATCCGGATATTTATTCGAGTATCCCCGACCTTTTTGACCAAACGGCCAAGACCTACGGTCAAAACACGGCCTTCGTGTGTATGGATCGCGCGATCACGTATAACGACGTCAATCGCTTAAGTCGCGATTTTGCCGGCTACTTGCAAAGCCTGCCGGGTTTAAAACCGGGCGATCGCGTGGCCATCATGATGCCCAACCTCCTGCAGTACATCGTCACGCTTTTGGGCATTTTGCGCGCCGGCATGATTGCCGTGAACGTCAATCCGCTTTACACCTCCCGCGAATTGGCGCACCAGTTAGAGGATAGCGGCGCCAAGGCAATCGTGATCATCGAAAATTTTGCCAAGACCTTGCAAAACGTCGTGGCAGAAACTCCCGTCAAGCACATCGTCACCACCAAAGTGGGCGACATGCTTCCCTGGCACAAGCGCGTGATCACCGACTTTGTGGTGCGCTATGTGAAGAAAATGGTGCCCGACTTCAATTTGCCGGGACACGTCAAGTTCCCCGAGGCCATGAAAAAGGGACGCGCCAGCGGCTTTACGCCGGTGGAACTGAAAAACACCGACGTGGCTCTTTTGCAGTACACGGGCGGCACCACGGGTGTGGCCAAGGGCGCCATGCTCACGCACCGCAACGTTTTAGCTAATGTGGAGCAAACCGGCATCTGGATCAGCCAGAAGTTTGAAATGGGTAAAGAAGTTGCGATGACGGCTTTGCCCTTGTACCACATCTTCAGTTTCACGGCCACGCTTTGCTTTTCCAAGCGCGCCGCGCTTCAGGTGATGGTGCCCAATGCGCGTGACATTCCCGGTCTTGTTGAACTCATCAAGAAGTGGGACTTCTCGATCATTCCGGGCGTGAACACGCTCTTTAATGCGTTAGTGAACAACAAAGAATTCCGTGCACACAAATTTACGCGTCTCAAAATGACCGTGGGCGGCGGCGCACAAGTCCAAAAGGCCGTGGCTGAAAAGTGGGCCGCAACCACCGGTTGTCCCATTCTCGAAGCTTACGGCTTGACCGAAACCAGTCCCGGCGTTTGCGGCAATTTGCCGGGCGCACCTTGGGACGGTTCCGTCGGCTACCCGATTCCCTCGACCTACGTCTCTATTCGCGGCGAACAGTTTAAGGATTTGGGCGTGGTAAGCGACCCCGACACCGTTGCCGAACACACGGGCGAAATTTGCGTCATGGGTCCGCAAGTGATGGCCGGCTATTGGGAGAAGCCCGACGAAACGGCAAACGTTCTCGTTGACGGGTGGTTGCGCACGGGCGACGTCGGTCACATGGACGCCAACGGCTGCATCACCATTACCGATCGCAAGAAGGATCTCATCATCGTCAATGGTTTGAACGTCTACCCCAATGAAATCGAAAGCGTGATTGCTTCGATGCCAGGTGTTTTGGAATGCGGCGTTGTGGGTGTTTCCAACCCCCGCGTGGGCGAAACCGTCAAGGCCGTGATTGTGAAAAAAGACCCCGCTTTGACGCGCGACGATGTGGTGAAGTATTGCCGCTCGCAGTTGACCGGTTACAAGTGCCCGCGCACCATCGTGTTCGTTAAGGCCCTGCCCAAGACTGCCGTGGGTAAGATTTTGCGTCGCAATCTGCGCGATATGAAGGAAGACGCTTAGATCACCTCTTCTTTCATTTGCCTCAAAAAGCCGCAAGAGAGATTTCTTTTGCGGCTTTCTGTTTGCCTCTTCGCCCGATTGTCTATACGATCTACATACAACGAAAGGAGTCCGTATGCCGAAAAGTCCCCTTGCCGATGATGTCGTTACGCTGCAAATCAATCGCCAACTCAAAGAAAAAGCCATAGAGATACTCAACACCCAGGGCCTGTCGTTATCAGACGCCGTTCGTATGTTATGCGCTCGCATCGCCACCGAAAAACATTTTCCGGTCGAACTCGAAGTTCCCAATCGAGACACGCTCAAGGCTTTGGAAGAGCTTGAAAGTGGCAAAGGTAGCCGGCATTGCAACGTCAGAGATTTTTTCAACAAAATGGAAAAATCCTCGTAGACCGCCTCATCCGCCAAGTGCGATTTTTCCCTCGTTACTTTTGATTAAAGGACAAAACCCTTTATTTCTTAACGTAAAGCATTCAAAACCCCGTGAAGGCTTTGGCAAAAAGTGACACAATAAGCGCCTTTCGTTTTTTGTGTTCGGGTACGCGGACTCTTCGGAGAAACCGCGTACAAGTCAAAATGCTACTGACCATTGCCCTTTTACTGGGCTTTCAACTTGCAGGCATTGCCTTTGTGACGCTCACGGGCTTGCCGATTCCGGGCTCCGTTCTCGGGATGCTCTTCTTTTTGTTTGCGTTGATGACCATTGACAATTTGTTGGAAAAAACGCTTCCCGTTGTCAATGTTCTGTTGGCGCACTTTGCCCTGTTGTTTGTGCCCGCTGGCGTGGGCATCATGCAGCACGGCCACGAA
>JAUNOJ010000293.1 GCA_030531135.1 Sutterellaceae bacterium
AGGCTTTTAAATTAGCAGAACCCTCGACATTTAACCGTGTCGAGGGTTTTGTGTTTTCTGCGCTTGGCAATTCCTTCGGCGTGGTATGATCAAACCCCCTGCCGTTTGCGGCTCTTTATCTTTTGGCGACTCTTGAGATTTTTCATGATGAACGGTGATCTTTTTTCCGACATGCCGATTCAGACGCCCAAGGCGACTGAAACCAAGTCCGTCGTGCGCAAGCCCGTCAGACGCGTTGCGGGCAAGGATCTCAAGCCCGTATTGAAACCTTTGGCCGAACGCATGCGGCCGCGCACCATTGATGAAGTCATCGGTCAGAAGAAACTCTTGGGCGAGGGGCAGCCGCTTCGCGTCGCGTTTGAAACGGGGCGTCCGCACTCAATGATCTTGTGGGGGCCGCCCGGTGTGGGTAAAACGACTTTGGCGCGCTTGATGGCAGACGCCTTCGATTTGCCCTTCATTGCCATTTCGGCCGTTCTCTCCGGCGTCAAAGAAATTCGCGACGCCGTCGAAGAAGCCAAGATGCACATGGCACAAAGTGATCGTCCGACGTTGGTCTTTGTCGACGAAGTGCATCGCTTTAACAAAAGCCAACAAGACGCCTTTTTGCCGCATGTGGAATCCGGCCTTTTTATCTTTGTCGGCGCTACGACCGAAAATCCTTCTTTTGAAGTCAATTCGGCATTGTTGTCGCGCTCGGCCGTTTATGTGTTGGAAAGTCTGACAGCCGAAGAAACGGGGGAATTGATTGACAGAACGCTTGCCAAAGAATTTTCGGATATGGTTTTGACACCTGCCGCGCGCTCCATTTTGATCGAGCTTTCCGACGGTGACGCCAGACGGTGTTTAAACGCCATGGACGTGGCTTTCGGGATGGCGCGCGACAGAAAGCTCACCGAAGTCACCGATGAATTTTTGCGTATGGCGCTGCCCTCCACATTGCGACGCTTTGACAAAGGGGGCGAAAACTTTTACGACCAGATCAGTGCACTGCACAAGAGTGTGCGCGGCTCCGATCCCGATGCCTCTCTTTATTGGATGTGCCGCATGTTGGACGGCGGGTGCGATCCCCGCTACATTGCGCGTCGCGTCGTACGGATGGCCATTGAAGACATTTCTTTGGCCGATCCCAGAGCGACCGATATTGCATTGGCAGCTGCCGACATCTATGAGCGACTCGGTTCTCCTGAAGGCGAATTGGCTTTGGCGCAAGCCGTAGTCTATTTGGCTGTTGCTCCCAAGAGCAATGCCGTTTACAACGCCTTTAATTCGATCAGAAGCTTCATTCGCGAAGACGGCACGAGACCCGTGCCCATGTACCTGAGAAATGCGCCCACCAAGCTCATGGCAGAGCTCGGCTATCACGACGGTTACCGCTATGCCCATGACGAACCCGAGGCGTTTGCGGCCGGCGAAATTTATATGCCCGAAGGACTGGAGTCGCGCCACTGGTATGAACCCACCGATCGAGGGTTGGAAATCAAGATCGCCGAAAAAATGCGCCATTTGCGAGAACTCAATCGCAAAGCCCAAGAAGAGGGTAAGGCGCGCAAGCGTTAATGACGTTTTTCGCCCACAATCTCGGTCGTTTCGGGGTTTTTCGCCAATGCGACAAAATTCCCGAGTACTGCCATGGTGGTAAAATCAATAAATTGTTGCTTTGTTCCGTCAGGGATTAAAGCTTGAGAAAGAATTTCGAGCGATTTCGCGCTTGATGCGCGAAGTTGCTTTCGCAGACTTGTTTTATTTTTTTATTTCTACATAAGGCATCGAAATGCTCGACATCAATCAGTTGCGCAAGAATCTTCCCGAAGTCATCGCTCGCTTGAAGACGCGTCCCTTCGACTTCCCCGAAAAGGAATTCAACGCGCTTGAAAACGAACGCAAAGAAGTTCAGACCAAGACCGAAGAACTTCAGGCCATGCGCAATCAGCTCTCCAAGCAGATCGGCATCGCCAAGAAGTCGGGCGGCGACGCTTCCGCATTCATGGCCGAAGCCGCTGCCATCCCCGAAAAGTTGAACGCCTTGAGCCAGCAGCTCGACAGCATCCGCGAACGTCTCGAAGACTTGTTGATGAGCATTCCCAACTTGCCGCACGAATCCGTTCCGACGGGCCGCGACGAACGCGACAACGTCGAACAACGTCGCTGGGGTACGCCGCGCACGTTTGACTTCGAAGTCAAGGATCACGTCGACGTGGGCGCTCCCTTGGGCATGGATTTCGATACCGCCGCCAAGTTGTCGGGTACGCGTTTTTGCTACATGAAGGGCCAGGTGGCTCGTTTGCATCGCGCTTTGGCTCAGTTCATGCTCGATCAGCATACGCTTCACCACGGCTACACCGAATGCTATACGCCCTATATCGTGACCGCTCAGACCTTGCGCGGCACGGGTCAGTTGCCCAAGTTTGAAGAAGACCTCTTTGCCGTCAAGAAGGGCGGTCAGGAAGGTAAGGGCGACCCCTTGTACCTGATTCCGACGGCTGAAGTCACTTTGACCAACTCCG
>JAUNOJ010000022.1 GCA_030531135.1 Sutterellaceae bacterium
TTGCCGGAGGCCAAGAGGCTCGCGGCCACACCCACGCCGGCGCCGCAGCTCAACCACGTGGCGCACAGCACTGTCAAAGCTTCGCCAGGCAAATCGAACACGGCCATGACGGGGCCACACGTATCGCCCAAAAACTTCAGAACGCCCCACATCTGCAAGATGTAGGCCAAAACGAATGCCATGATGACGTTGGGCATCAGGTTGTTGATGGCAACACCGAAACCTTTGCGCAAACCGGCGACAAAGATATCAAACGGATTGTTGCTCTTGACAGCAGGCGCATTACTCATTTTCGAAATCCTTACGATAGACAGTGCTCATCACAAAGCGCGTGAATGCGCCGCCGACAAACTTCAAGCAGAACATGATCACCAACGGAATCCACACGGGAACCAGGAAGGCGGCAAACAAGGCCGAAGCAATCGAGAAGTAGTTGTTGATCAAACCCGCACCGGCATACTGCCAGGCGCCCATCACCACAAGACCTTTGCGGCTGATGGCACCGGTGTCATACAGGTTCTTGGTCAAAGCGGCACCGGCGTCGGTACTCTGAAGGTCGGTGATCAAGGCCAGACCGGTCGAACCCGGAATACCCAGAATGGGCTTTAAAAGCGGAGTCATCAACTGTTGAGCGGCACGCAAGGCACCGTAGTGAGACAACACTTCCAAAAGACCCAAGGCAAGCATCACGCCCGGCACCAGGCTCAAAGCAAAGGCAAAGCCTTGGCGGGCACCGATACCGCCCTTACCGACGAAAGTCGAGTCGGCAACGGCACCGAACTTACCGATCAACGTCGTAAAGTCAAAGGCACTGAGCCATTCGTAGGAGGCGGGCATCTTGTAGAAAACGCCCGAGAAGAAACAAATAGCGAAGAACAAGGAAATGTAGGCACCGATGCCGACCTTTTCCTTCATCTCCGGCAAATTGTCAGAGGGATTGGACATAAAAAACTCCGTGATCCGTCTGTCCGATACCGAGGGGGTCGAACAAACTCAAACAACAATCGGACACAAAAAATCGAGTCCGAAAAGCGGCAAATGGGCAATGATATTGAGTTTGTGAGAATCTGCCAAGTCAAAGCAAAAGTCAAGGAGAAAAAGCCTCGTCGACGTTAAACGCAATAGCATTACCATAAGTTACGAATTGTAAATCATCGCCCCCTATCAGCAGAATGAGGAATTATGACTAGGCGAGTTGTTTTCTGATGAAAAAACGTCTGCCAATAATGGCAAAATGAGTATGTTTATTTTCTCAACCCCGCCCGAAATCGAAATTTGTCACAAAAGGGCGAAAAAATTGTTAAAGGAAAGCATTTCTTATGATTAACGTTGTCGTTTTGGCTGCCGGTCTCGGCAAGCGCATGCACTCGGACTTGCCCAAGGTGCTTCAACCCTTGGCCGGCAAACCCATGTTGAGCCATGTTTTGGAGACAATCAAAAAACTGGCCGATGTCAAAAAAACGGTCGTGGTCGTCGGGCACAAGGCCGAAACCGTTAAAGCCATGTATGCCGGGGATGCCTCGGTCGAATTCGTTTTGCAAGAACCCCAGATGGGCACGGGGCACGCACTGCAATGCGCGCTGCCCGCACTTGATTCGCAAGCCGAAGGCACTTTGGTGCTTTTGGGCGACGTGCCTTTAGTGCAGCCCGAAACCATTGCCCGCTTGATGGAAGTGGCCGGCGACGGCATGGCCATTTTGACCACGGTTTTGCGCAACCCCACCGGTTACGGTCGCATTTTGCGTCAGCGCGGGCGCATTGTGGCCATCGTCGAACAAAAGGATGCCACGGAAGGCCAAAAACAAATCCGCGAAGTCAACACCGGCATCATGCTTTTGCCGACGGCGCGTTTGGCCGGGTGGCTCTCCGAACTCAAGGCCAGCAACGCTCAGGGCGAATACTATTTGACCGACGTGATCGGCTTGGCCGTTCGCGACGGCGTGCGCATCAACTCGGCTCGTCCGCGTCGCAGTTTTGAAGTCGAAGGCGTCAACTCCAAGACGCAATTGGCGCGTTTGGAAGGCATCTGGCAGGATCATCAGGCCGAAATGCTCACCGATCAGGGTGTGACGATTTTGGATCCTTCTCGTTTGGACATTCGCGGCAAACTCGTTTGCGGCAAAGACGTCACGATCGATGTGGGCGTGATTTTCGAGGGCGACGTCACTTTGGGCGACGGTGTCAAGGTCGGCCCCTATTGTGTGATTCGCAATGCTGTGATCGGTGCAGGCACCGTGATCGATGCTTTTAGCCATATCGACTCGGCTACGGTGGGCAACAATGCCAAGATCGGCCCCTATGCGCGTTTGCGTCCGGGTGCCGAATTGGCCGACACGGTGCATATCGGCAACTTCGTCGAAATCAAAAAGTCGGTGATCGGCACCGCCTCCAAGGTCAATCACCTCTCTTACATCGGCGACACCGATATGGGGGCGCGCGTCAACGTGGGCGCAGGCACCATTACCTGCAATTACGACGGTGTGAACAAGTTCCGCACCACGATCGGCGACGATGTCTTTATCGGTTCGGATACGCAGTTGGTGGCGCCTGTGACGGTGGGTGACGGTGCAACGCTCGGCGCCGGTACGACCTTGACCAAAAATGCCCCTGAAGGCAAGCTGACCATCAGCCGCGTGCGCCAAATGACGATCGACGCTTGGCAGCGTCCGCAAAAAGACGAATAACCTTTTAAGGAGAAAGTTATGTGCGGAATTGTTGCGGGCGTATCCGATAAGGATGTCGTGCCCGTTTTGATCGAGGGCTTAAAGCGTCTGGAATATCGCGGCTATGACAGTTGCGGTGTGGCCGTGATTGACGCGGGCGACATCAAGCGTGCCCGAAGCGTGGCGCGCGTCAAGGATTTGGATGAACAGGTCGAAAGCGAAGGTTTGGGCGGCACAACCGGTATTGCGCATACGCGTTGGGCAACGCACGGCAGCGCCGTGGTGGCCAATGCCCATCCGCATATCGCGGGCGGCCGTATTGCGTTGGTTCACAACGGCATCATCGAAAACTATGCCGAGTTGCGCGACGAGCTGGTCGCACAAGGCGCGACCATGACCAGTCAAACCGATACCGAAGTGTTGGCACACTTGGTGAACTTCTACTACGAAGGCGATTTGCTCGAAGCGGTGAAAAAGGCGCTTTTGCGCGTCAGAGGCGCCTATGCCATTGCCGTTTTTGCCAAAGACGAACCCGGTCGCATCGTCGGCGCCCGTTTAGGCTCGCCCATGGTGGTGGGCTTGAGAGAATCGGCCAACTACATCGCCAGCGATGCGATGGCTTTGGCCGGCGTTACCGACGACATCATGTATTTGGAAGACGGCGATGTGGTCGACTTGACGCTCACCGGCGTCAAGGTCTATGCGCGTCATGACGAGGCGTTTGATCGCGTCGAGCGCGCCAGCGTGCACGTGCAGGCTTATTCGGGCGCAGCCGACTTGGGTCCGTATCGCCATTACATGCAAAAGGAAATCTTCGAGCAGCCGCGTGCCATTGCCGATACCTTGGAAGGTGTGGCAGGCATTTCCTCGACCTTGTTCGGCAACGAGGCTCAAGAGGTTTTTTCAAGCACCAAGCGTATTTTGATGCTGGCTTGCGGCACGAGTTTTTATGCGGCCATGACGGCCAAATATTGGATCGAGGCCGTGGCCGGCATTGCCTGTGAAGTCGAAATTGCCAGCGAATACCGCTATCGCGCTTCCATTGCCGACGCCGATACGCTGGTGGTGACGATTTCTCAGTCGGGAGAAACGGCCGATACCATCGCCGCTTTGAAGTTTGCGGTCAGCCGCGGCATGACCAAGACTTTGGCCATTTGCAACGTGGCGCAAAGCGCATTGGTCAGAGAAAGTCGCCTTGCATACATCACGCGCGCCGGTGTGGAAATCGGTGTGGCCAGTACCAAGGCCTTTACGACGCAGTTGGCGGCGCTTTACCTGTTAACGCTCACTTTGGCCAAAATCAAGGGACGCTTGAGTCCGCAGGCCGAAGAAAAAGCTTTGACGAGTTTGCGCCATATTCCGGTGGCATTAACAAGCGTTTTGGCTTTGGAGCCGCAAATCATGGCTTGGGCCGAACACTTTGCCTGCAAGGATCATGCGCTCTTTTTGGGACGCGGCGTGCACTATCCCATCGCGATGGAAGGCGCGCTCAAACTCAAGGAAATCAGCTACATCCATGCCGAAGCCTATCCGGCAGGGGAGTTGAAGCACGGTCCTTTGGCATTGGTCGACGCCAATATGCCGGTGGTGATCATTGCGCCCAACGACGAGCTGCTTGAAAAACTCAAGAGCAACATGCAGGAAGTGCGTGCGCGCGGCGGGCGTTTGTATGTCTTTGCCGACGGCGACAGCGTGATCGACTCCACGCCCGAAATGCACGTGATTCGTTTGCCGGAAAACTACGGCGAACTTTCCCCCATTTTGCATGTGGTGCCTTTGCAGCTGTTGGCCTATCACACGGCCTTGGCGCGCGGCACCGATGTGGATAAGCCGAGAAATTTGGCCAAGAGCGTTACCGTCGAATAAGCCGGTCGCAAACGCAAGAGCATGAAAAAGCCTCGATCGCAAGAAACGGTCGAGGCTTTTTTCTGACAAGCGAATTGTGAAATTTGGAGTCGTGGCAGGCCTTGGGATAAAGCCTGAGACTGACGCTAAGACAGAGGCAGAGAAGCGGCATCCCGAGCAAAACTGAGACTGAGTTTTCGGAATGCAGGCGCTCCGGGTATGCCGGACTATTCTTGAGCAACCAGCTTTCATTGCGAATAAAAAGTCCTGTACCTGCCACGCAAGGCGCGGGAGTTTCTTCAATGCGAGAAACCGCAGGCGCGCCTCCAAATTTTTTGCTTACTGCTGCCGACCGAGGCTTGCGAGGTAGTCGTAGGTCGACTGCAATTCGTGCGGAACCACGATCTTCAAGTTTCGCACGACTTCCGTTTGTTTAAGAATCCAATCGGAATACTCCGTTTGGATTTGCTTGACCAGACTGTTATGTCGATCCGCTTGCACCTGAAAAGCCGACAGCGCTTTTTCGTAATCGAGCAATTTTTCGCGGTACAGGCGATTGCGTTGCAGATTTTCATTTTTAGCCATGATCTCGATTTTCGCCTTGAGCGTATTGAGCTCGGCTTCCCACGTGCGGTGGTTCTGCTGCAGGCGGTTGTAATTTTCGTATACCTGCTCGGGCTCAACGCTCGGACGATAGGTTTGAATCGTCGTCTCACGCCCCGTGCCGGTAGAGCCGACAGGCTTGACGGATTTCTGTGCCAAATCATCCTTGGCTTCGGAGAGAACGCCCTCCGGATGGATGTACACGCCCAGCGTGCTGGCTTTTGCTTCTAAAAGCAAAAAATGCGCCAGGTCCTTGACGGACAACTGCGTCTTTGCCCAGTCGGTATCGACTTCCTCAACCTTTTTGGGGGCTTCGGGACGCTTCATTTCGAGTTTGGCGTTGACCTGCTCTTTCTTTTGCAAGTTTTCGGGCAATTCGAGCCAATCTTCAAACGATAAATTCGCCAAGTAAGCGACGCGGCGATCGCGCTCCTTGACCGCTTCGTGCACATAGGCCATAAAACCGCGAAGCTCTCCGATGCGAGCCGCCGTTGCCGGCAGTTCGTTCAAAAAGCTCTCGTCCTTGCCTTTTTGCACCAGACGCGGCTCAGACGAGCCCGAAAGAAGCTCCATGTAGACGTCGTAAAACGTGCTGCTCTTGACGATCTGTTCAAGGCGGTTCGTTTCTTGCGACGCCAGTGCCGCAAGAAACGACGCACTCGTTGCCGTGAGTCCCGGTTCGGGACGTTCGGGATTGACAAAATATTGGTCGTGTTTCTGAAATTGAGTTTTCATTTTTCTACCCTTTGCATTCGTTCGTATTGCATTTGTTCTTGGCCCATGCGGGACGATCGGTTTCGGCCGGAGCCATCTTCACGATCTTGGGTTCGAATTTGGCGAGCGTATCGATCAAATCCGACTGAGCCGCGATGACTTCTTCAATGTCTTTGTAGACCTCGGGCGACTCGTCGATTGGTCCCGACAGGAGACGGATTCCGCGCTCCTTTAAAAGGGCATCCATCGTTTCGCGCTTGAGATTTTTAAATGCCGCCCTGCGTGACATCACGCGCCCTGCGCCGTGCGAGCACGAGCAAAACGACGCGGGATTGCCTTTGCCGCGGACAACGAATCCGGGCGTGCCCATAGAGCCAGGAACAATTCCGAGTACGCCTTTGCCGGCAGGCGTTGCGCCCTTGCGGTGTACGATGAGCTCTTGCCCGTCATACGTTTCCTTCCAGGCAAAGTTATGGTGATTTTCAACATAGCCAAGTGCGCCGATACCCAAGTGCTCGAGAATGTGGCGGTGGATGAGTTCATGGTTTGCCGAGGCGTATTTGCCCATGAGCTCCATCGCCGTCCAGTACTCCTGCCCTTCTTTAGAGTCCAAATCCAGCCATGCCAGATGCTTGAGCTCGTCGGGCAATTCCGGGTGCAGCGACATTGCCAGTGCCGAGTAGTACTCGGCTACGGCTTCGCCCGCGCCGCGCGACCCCGAGTGAGAGAGCAGAGCAAGATACACGCCCGCCTTGATTTTCAGTGTCGGTTCATCAATGTCTGCGGGCACCGTGAGCTTGCCGAATTCGACGAAGTGGTTGCCCGAACCCGATGTGCCCAGCTGCGCCGAGGCCCTGCGGTACATTTTGTACGTCGGCGGCGTGATAGACCAATCAAGCGCCATGACGGGGTGGGTGCGGTATTGGCCCGCATCGAAACAGGCTCCCATGCCAAAACGCGTTTCGGCTTCCAAAGCTTGCGCCAGACGATCGGATTCTTTGTTCATCTTTGCAAACGGCAGATCCAGAATTGTGAGTCGCATGCGGCAGGCGATGTCTACGCCGACGGCATACGGAATCACGGCATTTTTCACCGCGAGAACGCCTCCGATCGGCAAGCCGTAGCCGGTATGGGCGTCGGGCATCAAAGCTCCGCCCACGGCCACCGGCAGGCGGCATGCGTTATGCATCTGCTCTATCGCCGAGTCTTCCAAGTCGCCCTTTGCCCAATTCTTCCAGGGGGCAGGCTGCGGGCGATTTTTAAAGTACGTGCGTCCCGCACGATTGTCTTTGAGCAACTTGGCAAGCGGCGCAAAAAGTTCTGCCAACTCGTCCATTGGTTCGTTTTCAGGATCTTCGGAGCGAACGAGCTTTGAGACCAATGCCTGAACCGTTTCGGGATCGCGACCGTCAGCCACGGCGATATTGGCTGCCTTCATGGCCGCTCCCATAATCTTGCGAATGCGAGGCACGCCCAATCGAAACATCATTGCCGTATCAATCATTTTCAAATTCCTTCATCAAGAGCGGGAATCGTTATTTCCCAGCCTTTATCTGTTTGTTCCATTTCAACGCGCTTGCCTGTAAACGCTTCAATCACTTGGGCACACGACCGAGTGTGCGGAGACGGGCTAGACGTCAGAAAATGCCCGCCTTTGGCAAGCGCCATCGGCACGAGCAGCTGATCTTGCAAATGCCGACAAATCGGGACGGTCGACGCCGTGAATGCGGCCGCGTTGCGAGCCGCGATGCGCGCAACCGACTCCGCAGACAGTCTCGGACGGCCGACTTCGGAAAACACCGAAATTCCCGATTCGCAGGCCACACGGATCATCAACGCATTGCCGGCTTCCGAAATCTCTGCATCGGACGAGACGACAATCCGATTCTCCGTGATGCCAAGCGGGATCCCGAACTCTTCAATCAGAAGGTTCTTTTCCCGTTGGGCAATCGCTTCGGCCAAATGGCAGTTGAGAATCCGGACGTCGGTGCGTAGCCTTTTGCCTTTTTCCGTCATGGCAAAAGGCTTGGGTTGAAAGACGCCCGCGGCGTCCAGACGAACTTCTCCGCCGCCTGCCTGATAGAAGGCCGCATGCGGCATGGAAAATGAAACCGCGTATCCCATCGACTTCATGCAGGGTGCAAGCGTTTCGTTCATGAACTCAAAGGTCGGCGCAAACGGACAGTACGCGCCGCCCGTTACCGTGACCGAGGCTTGTTCGCCCTCTTTGAGGACGCGTGCCAAAGCCGGAGCAACGGCTTGCATCAGCAAAACGGTGCTACCGCCCGAAGCGATGTCAAAGCGGTAGTCTCCGGCCTTTACCGCGCGGGGGACAAATGTCAGCTCGGTCGAATCGAGTTCGGCGCCCGAGACGGTCGCATCGCAGATTTCGGCACACGCCTTTATGCACATCAGGTGCTGGCGTTTCAGCCCGGGCTTTTCCCGCTTGCCGCGAATATGGCGCATGCGAAAGGCAATGCCCGAGGCCGTCGACATAGCAAGAGCCGCGCGCAGGATTTGCCCGCCTCCCGTTGCACCGTTGATTTCAAGAAATTCGGTCGTCATGATTTTTCCCATATTGCTTGTCTTGCATAAAGCAAGAGTCGTGCCAGTTTTAACAAATCCTTAAAAATCAATGGTTTGACGCATGCTCCGACTTTTACAGTACAATTGACATATCGATTTATTGATCTGTTTTTATCGTTTTTGATTATTTTGGATCGTTGCTATGAATAAGAAAACGGTTGTCATCGGTTTGGCCGGACCCACTCTCGACGGACGAGGCGTGAAAGAGCGCTGGCAGAAGTGGCGACCCACGATTTCCATCGGGCAGCACGATGATCTCGTCGTCGATCGTTTCGAACTTCTGTGTCAGGATAAATTCATGGAGCTCGGAGAGCAGTTGGTCGCCGACTTCAAAATGGTGTCACCGGATACCGAAGTTCGGATTCATCGACAGCACTTTCCCAAACCTTGGGACTTCGGGACGGTCTACGCGGAGCTGCTCGACTTTGCCAAGCATTATCCCTTCGATCCGGAAAACGAGGACTATCTGGTTCACATCACCACCGGCACACACGTCATTCAGATCTGCCTCTTTTTGCTGGTGGAGTCGAGAATCATCCCGGCGAGACTTTTGCAGACGGGGTGCCCGGACAAGCGCGACATTGCAGGCAACTACGACATTATCGACCTTGATCTTTCCAAGTACGATCAGCTGGCCGAGCGGTTTACGGCTGCGCGCAAAGAGGGGCACCTATTGCTTAAAGCCGGTATCGATACGCGCAACGGCGCCTATAACAAGATGATCGATCAGATCACGCGTGTCTGCGAGAGAAGCAAAGATCCGATCCTGCTGACCGGTCCCTCGGGGGTCGGCAAAACTCGTCTAGCCCGCCTCATCTACGAGTGGAAGAAAAAGAACGGTCAGGTATCGGGGGCGTTTGTGGAGCTGAACTGCGCCACTCTTCGCGGCGACGCTGCCATGTCGGCTCTCTTCGGTCACAAAAAAGGCGCCTACACGGGCGCGGCGGAAAACCGAATCGGGATGCTCGCCGCTGCCGACGGAGGACTGCTGTTTTTGGACGAAGTCGGAGAACTTGGTTCGGACGAGCAGGCCATGTTGCTGCGCGCCATCGAAGAAAAGCGCTTTTACCCCATGGGGTCGGATACGGAAAGCACAAGTGATTTTCAGCTCATCTGCGGCACTAACCGCGACCTCAAGCAGATGATTCGTACCGGCAAATTCCGTCAGGATCTGCTGGCGCGTATCAACCTTTGGACATTCGAGTTGCTGGGACTGAAGGATCGTCCCGAAGACATTGAGCCCAACCTCATGTACGAACTTGAAAACGCCTCTCGAAAGCTGGGAAAACTTGTGCGCATGAATAAAGAGGCCAAAGAAACGTTTCTAAAGGATGCTACTTCTTCGAAGGCTCAATGGACAAGCAACTTCCGCGATCTCTCGGGAGCGGCCACCCGAATGGCGGTACTTTCTGACAGCGGCCGTATCACCAAGGAATTGGCGGAAGCCGAACTCAAACGTCTGCATGACAGTTGGCAAGAGGATGCGCAACCCGACGACGATCTCAAAGTCGTTCGCTCGGTGATGGGAGAAGCGGCCGACGGCTTGGATCTTTTCGACATTCCTCAGCTTGCGCTTGTGATCCGCACCTGCCGCAGATCCAAAAATCTGTCCGAGGCCGGGCGCACGCTTTTTGCCGCCTCGTTTAAAAAACGCACGACGACAAACGACTCCGATCGATTGCGAAAGTACCTTGCGGGATTCGGAATTACCTGGAAGTCCGTGACGCAAGCAAAAGTCGATTAACGCAACTGAACGCGCCGATTGCGCGCGAAATAAAAAAGCCTCGAAAGCAATGAATGCTCGAGGCTTTTTTCTCGGATAAACGGAATCGAACTAGCCGCCGCCGATAAAGGCGCGGATACCCGAGCCCACAAACTGAACGCCGATACAAATCAGGAAAAAGCCCATCAGTTTGCTTAAAACTGCCATCCCCGATGGGCCGATGTGTTCGGCGCAATATTCGCTGGAGCGAAGCGTGACCCAGGCGATGACGCTCGTAGCAAGAATCGCCAACCCCGTCATCACAAAGGGGCCGATCATATCGAGCGTATCGGCCGCTTCGGCAATTTCGGTGGAAAAACCGATCACAACGGCAATCGTACCCGGCCCGGCAATACCCGGCATGGCCAACGGAAAAAACGAATAGTCTTCTTTATTGCGACGCACCAAGGGCGCTTTATTGGGAGTTTGTCCGCCGAAAAGCATCTGTTGGCCGATCATGGCCACGACCAGACCGCCCGCAATACGCATGGCGCCGTAGCTGATGCCGAAAAAAGCCAAGATGAGGTTGCCGGCCAAAAGGCTCACAATCATCACCAGAAACGAATAAATTGCCGCCCAATTGGCTTGTTGTCGACGTTGCTCCTTGGTCATGCCTGCCGACAGGCTGACAAAGAGCGGAATTTTGGAGACAGGATTGGTAATGACCACCAACGACACCAATGCGCCGAAAAAATATTGAAGGTGGAAGGTTTCTAAAAAATGTTGCATCGCCTCGGACCCGAATAAAGGGATACGATGCGCTCGGTGTTGGCGGGCGTATCGCTCATCTAAGCAATTCTACTCAGATCATCTCTCTTGCTCCGATCGACGGATGTGGAAAGTTTGACGAAAGTCGCAAAAAAGACAAATTTTGTTACAGACGTAAATCAATATCGGCAATTTGGCGGATTGCCAAATAAAAAATGTCGGCTAGAATGGTGAACCATCATTCAGTCGGGTAGGGGGAATTGCGTTTTCGCTTTTTTTAATCTAGAGAAAACGCAATTTTGTGCCCAGTCTGATTGTTTGGTCAGGGATACAAAAAGTTAACGGAGTAAATATACAAATGTTGTTGAAACAAACGCCGCGTCTGGCGGTTTTGGCAGTGGCCGCCGCTACGACTGTGTTGATGTCTGGTTGTACGGGTAAGCAGGATGCGACGCAGGGGCAGGCCGCTGCCGCCCAAGCTCGTCCGGCAACGCCTGTGTCGGTTCAGGTGATCGAATACACCGAAGCGATCGTTCATACCGAATTGGCCGGCCGTATTACCGCCTATCAGACGGCCGAAGTCCGTCCGCAGGTTTCGGGCATTTTGCAAAAGCGTCTTTTTGAAGAAGGTGCCGAAGTCAAGCTCGGTCAACCGCTCTATCAGATCGATCCGGCCATTTACGAAGCCGAAGTGGCTTCCGCCAAAGCGGCTCTTTTGCAGGCTCGCGCGACCTTGGCTTCTGCCAAGGCCGATGCCAAGCGCTCTGCCGAATTGGTCAAGGTCAATGCCGTGAGCAAGTCGGCCGACGATTCCGCGCAAGCCGCTTACAAGGTGGCCGTTGCCAATGTCGAAGCTGCAAAGGCTGCTTTAACCTCCGCTCAAATCAATTTGCGCTACACCAAGGTCAACTCTCCCATTTCCGGCAAGGTATCTTTGTCCGAAGTTACGCCCGGCGCATTGGTGACCTCCGGACAAGCCCAGCGTTTGACGGTGGTGCAGCAAATCGATCCGGTGTATGTCGACGTGACGCAGTCTCAGGGCGAAATGGCCAAGCTTCGCGAACAGGCGCGCAAGGGTGTTTTGCGCACCGGCGACAACGGTCAGGCCGACGTGCAGTTGATTTTGGATAACGGTACGACCTATCCGAGTTTGGGTAAGCTCACATTTAAGGACGCCTTGGTGGATGAAGCCACCGGTACGGTTCGTATTCGTGCCGTGTTTGAAAATCCGCAACGCGATCTGATGCCCGGCATGTATGTGCGCGCTCGTTTGGTCGACGGCGTTTTGACCAAGGCCATCAAGCTCGATCAGCGTGCCACGATGCGCCGCAACAACGGTACGCCCTATGTGTATGTCGTCAACAAAGACAACAAGGTCGAAAGCCGCGATATCGAAATCACGGGGACCGAAGGCAACTTCTGGCTTGTCGAAAAGGGACTTGAGCCCGGTGAAAAGGTTGTTGTCGAAGGCTTGCAGCGTGTTGCTCCCGGTGCAACCGTAGCACCGGGCGCTCCTTTGGTTTCCAAGGTCGGTCCCGATTCCGCAACGGTGAATGCTCCGGCAAATGCTGCCGAGCAGACCAAGTAAGAGCATGGAGCAAAATAAATCATGTTGAGTCGCTTTTTCGTCGACCGCCCGATTTTTGCTTGGGTGGTCGCTATCGTGATCATGCTCGTGGGCGCGTTGGCAATTTATACCTTGCCCGTGTCCCAGTATCCCAATATTGCGCCGCCTCAGGTGACCGTGACGGCAACCTATCCGGGTGCTTCGGCTGAAACGATGTCTCGTACCGTCACGCAGGTCATCGAACAGGAAATGACCGGTTTGGACGGCTTGATGTACATGAGCTCCAACTCGGACTCGACCGGCCGTATGACGATCACCTTGACCTTCGTAGCCGGTACCAATCCCGACTTGGCTCAGGTGCAGGTGCAAAACAAACTGTCGTCGGCCGAACCGAGTTTGCCCGATACGGTGCGTCAGTTGGGTGTGGTGGTCCGCAAGAGCTCGGCCTCGTTTTTGATGGTGGTGGGCTTTATCGACAAGTCCGGCAAGCTCACCTCCGGTGACTTGGGCGACTTTTTGACCAACAACATCGAAGAGTCCTTGGCTCGTGTCGAAGGTGTCGGTGAAGTAACGGTGTTCGGTGCCTCGTACGCCATGCGTATCTGGATGGATCCGGGCCTGTTGATGAAATACAACCTCGAAACCAGTGACGTCATCAACGCCATTTCGACGCAAAACGTTCAGGTGGCTGCCGGCGACATCGCAGGTCAGCCCACCAACGGCAAACGCATGATCAGCGCCACGATTCGCGCGAGCTCTTTGCTGACGAGTACCGAAGACTTTGAAAAGATTGTCGTCAAGAGCCAGTCCGACGGCTCCGTCGTTCGCATTCGCGATATCGGCTATGTGGAACTCGGTCAGGAAAGCTATACCTTCCAAGGCAACTACAACGGTCAGCCTTCTTCGGGCGTGGCCATTAAGTTGAGTTCCGGTGCAAACGCACTGGCTACGGCCGAACGCGTCTTGAATCGCGTGGAAGAACTTTCTCCCTTCTTCCCGGAAGGTGTGGAAACGGTGATTCCGTTCGATACCACGCCCTTTGTGCGCGCCGCTATGCACGAAGTGGTGAAGACCTTGATCGAAGCCATCATCTTGGTGGTGTGTGTGATGTACTTGTTCTTGCAGAACTGGCGCGCCACCATCA
>JAUNOJ010000023.1 GCA_030531135.1 Sutterellaceae bacterium
GCAGTTGGGGCCGTAACCCGTGCGATAAATCGACTTCAAAAACTGCTTGGGGATAATGGCGTCGGTGTCGACATTGCTGCGATCGAGCGGAGCCACAAGTCCGGTGTGTACGGTAAATTTTTCCATTTTTATCTATCTCCTGCCCCGCGGATTAAAAGAGTTTGCGCACGTCGACGAAGTGGCCCATCAAAGCTGCCGCAGCAGCCATGGCCGGGCTCACCAAATGGGTGCGACCGCCCTTGCCTTGACGACCTTCGAAGTTGCGGTTTGAGGTCGAGGCACAACGATCGCCCTCGCCGATGCGATCGGCATTCATGGCCAAGCACATGGAGCAACCCGGTTCGCGCCACTCAAAGCCTGCGTCGATAAAGATCTGATCCAAACCTTCTTGCTGAGCTTGCAGACGCACAAGCCCTGAGCCCGGCACCACCAAAGCTTGCGCAATGTTGGGTGCAATACGGCGATTGAGCTTTTTGACCACGTGGGCGGCCATACGCAAGTCTTCGATACGCGAGTTGGTACAGGAACCGATAAAGATATGATCGGGCCGGATATCCGTGATCTTGGTGCCCGGTTTCAAATCCATGTAACGCAGGGCGCGCTCCCAGCCTTCTTTCTTGACGGGATCGAGTTGCTTGTCGGGATCGGGCACAACGCCTTCGATATCGGTCACCATTTCGGGCGACGTTCCCCACGTGACCATGGGAGAAATTTCTTCGGCGCGAAGTTTGACGATCACGTCGTACTGCGCGTCGGGGTCGGATACCAAAGTCTTCCAGTAAGCCACGGCCTTGTCCCAATCTTCACCCTTGGGTGCCAAGGGGCGATTGCGCATATATTCAATCGTTTTTTCGTCGACGGCCACAAGACCGGAACGGGCACCGGCTTCGATGGCCATGTTGCACAGGGTCATGCGACCTTCCATCGAAAGACTGCGGATGGCCGAACCCGCAAATTCGATGGTGCATCCCGTGCCGCCTGCCGTACCGATCTTGCCGATGACGGCCAAAGCGACGTCTTTGCCCGTGACGCCTTCGGCAAGCTTGCCTTCGACTTCGACGAGCATGTTCTTGTTTTTCTTGGTCAACAACGTTTGCGTAGCCATAACGTGCTCGACTTCGGAGGTGCCGATACCGAACGCTAACGCAGCACAAGCACCGTGCGTGGACGTATGGCTGTCGCCGCATACCACGGTCATGCCGGGCAGCGTCGCACCCTCTTCCGGGCCCATCACGTGAATGATGCCCTGACCCTTGTCCATGAAGGGGAAGTAAGCCGCGCAACCGTTGGCGCGCACGTTCTTATCCAAGGTTTCGACCTGAAGATGTGCGATCGGATCGGTGATGCCGTCCATGCCCAATTCCCAACCGGTCGTGGGCGTGTTGTGGTCGGCCGTTGCCACGATGGAAGACGCGCGCCACAGTTTGCGCCCTGCCAATCGTAGACCCTCGTATGCCTGAGGGCTCGTCACCTCGTGAATCAGGTGTCGATCAATATAAAGCGTGGTGGTTCCGTCGGCTTCGGCGTCAACCACATGCTCATCCCAAAGTTTGTCATACAGAGTCTTGGACATGAAAGGGGTCTTCCTACAAATGTGTTTTTCGAATTCTTTTGTGTAATATGCATACCTTTTTGGCTTGGCGACAAGCAAAAAGCGTATCGGGTAAGTATGCCACAGGGGCCAAAAACGCACCTACTCAGATTCATTTAGATTTTGAGGCTTTTTTCGATTCGAAATTCGACAAAAATCAAGCCGAATCGAAATCTTTTTGCCCCGACGACTCGCGCAACCGTTTCCAAGCGACGCGATACCGTCTTGCCGTCTGACGGCGTCCCCGTAAAACGACAATTTTTATAGGTACTTACCCGAATTCTCATAACACTTTTAATTTAACAAGTGTTAAATTAAAACCATACAAACTTCATAAAAGGTTCTAACATGACCGAAACGAAAGGCACCACGACCGAACAAACGACCGAACGCGTCAAACAACGCCGTCTTCGCCCCGATGCCAGACGCGAAGCGATTGTCACAAGCGCCGCCGCGCTCTTTGTTGAAAAAGGCGGTTTCGATATGACGATGACGGCCATTGCCAAAGCCTTGGGCATCTCGCGCAACCTCGTCTATCACTACTTCCAAAATCAGGAAGCGTTGATCGAGGCGGTGATCGACTACGAAACGCTGGAGTTGCAACGCCGATTCAAGACGCTGCCCCTTGAACCGCAAAAAGAAGCGCTTGAAAGCGTCGTTCGCACCTATGTGGAATTTGTGATCGCGCACGCCCACGGTTTGTCGACCATGCTGGCTTCGGCCGAAATGAGAACCCGCTTGCGCCCCTATCACGATCGCAACACGATGGTGATTTCCGAGCTCTGCGCTCAAATTTACGGCGTGGAGTTAAACGGCGCTTACCGTTCCGCTTTGATCGCCTCGGTGGACTTTATGGCCGCCTTTACCGGCACCCAGGCTGATTACCTCAAGGCTTACCCCGAGACTGCCGTCAAGACGTGCGTCCAAGTTTTTGAGAGCGCCATGGCCGGTGCAAAGGCCATTTCTCTCACCAAATCCGCTTAACTCGCCGATCGCGCATTCGCGATAACAAGGAGGTAGTCATGTGTTCACGCTTGGCATCGATCTCGGTTCCACAACCGTCAAATACGCGCTTTTAGACGAAACATGCCGCGTCTTGGCACATGACTACACACGCCACGCCAGTGCCGTCACCGACACTTTGGTGCGGATTCTGGAAAACCTGCAATCCTGCGTTCATCTCTCGGCTGCCGAACCGGTGCGGGTGCTTTTTTCGGGCTCCGGCGCCTTGGGCATTGCCGCTACTCTTAAAGCGCCTTTCGTCCAAGAAGTCATTGCGGCCTCAACGTACCTCAAAGCCAAATGCCCCGAGATCGACGTTGCCGTCGAATTGGGCGGCGAAGACGCCAAACTCCTTTACCTAAGCCGCGGGGTCGAACTTCGCATGAACGAGGCGTGCGCGGGCGGCACGGGCGCTTTTATCGATCAGATGGCGTCTCTTTTGGATACCGATGCCGCAGGTCTCGATCGTCTCGCTTCTGAAGCAAGCATTTCTCACCCCATGGCAAGCCGTTGCGGCGTTTTTGCCAAAACGGACTTGGTGGCGCTCTTAAACGCAGGCGTTTCCAAAGCCGAAGTCGCCCGCTCGGCCTTGGATGCCGTGGCCGAACAAACGGTGAGCGGCTTGGCGTGCGGGCGCCCTATCGTGGGTAACGTCGCCTTTTTGGGCGGTCCCTTGGGTTTCTTGAGTCAATTGCGCGCTGCTTTTGAACGCAGACTCGCATCTCCCTGTACCCAATTTCACACCTTTGACGATGCACCTTGTGCGGTTGCCATCGGCACGGCCTTGGCCGGGATCAAAGACACCGGCAAAGCGGCAACTGAGGGAATCAAAGACAACATCGGCGTTTTGATTGCCGAACTCAAAACGGTGCGCACCGCCGGCCAAACCGGACCTGCTCTCTCCCCGCTTTTTGCAAACGGCTCTGAAAAGCAGGAATTCTTGGCGCGCCACCGACAAGAGAGCGTCGCGCGCGCCGAACTCAAAGATGCCGTGGGCGACTTGTTTCTGGGCATAGACTTGGGCTCCACCACGATCAAAGGTGCGGTCTTGGATCAAGCGGGGCGCTTGGTCTACTCTTGGTACGAGCAAAACGAAGGGCAGCCCCTCTTGCGTTTATATGACGCAATGAAAACCCTGTTGCCCTTAATTCCCGAAGGCGCACGACTGCGCCAAGCCTGCACCACGGGTTACGGGGCCGATTTGGCCAAAGCCGCCTTGGGCGCACAGTTTCTCGAAGTCGAAACGTTGGCGCACCAGCGTGCGGCCGTGGCCTTTAACAAAGACGTGAGCTACGTGATCGATATCGGCGGCCAAGACATGAAGTGCTTGGAAGTTAAGGGCGGCTTGATCACAAGCGTAAAACTGAACGAAGCGTGTTCTTCGGGTTGCGGCTCCTTTTTGCAGACCTTTGCCAAGCAACTGAATTTATCGTTGGATGAATTCGTTGAAGCGGCACTGGCCTCCAAAGCGCCCTGCGACTTGGGCACACGCTGCACCGTCTTTATGAATTCTCGTGTGCGTCAGGCGCAGCGCGACGGCGCCAAGCTCGAAGACATTGCGGCAGGCCTTTGCCGTTCGATCGTTCGCAATGCCTTGTACAAAGTCTTGCGCATCCATGATCCCAAGGATTTGGGAGAGCATGTCGTGGTGCAAGGCGGCACGTTTTTAAACGACGCGGTGTTGCGTGCGTTCGAGCAGCAAATCGGTCACAATGTGATTCGTCCCGACATCGCAGGCTTGATGGGCGCCTACGGCGCCGCTTTGATTGCGATGGAAAAAACCGTTGAAGCCACGCCGATACTCGATCTTCAAATCGAGGCGATGGATATCGGGCTTGTGCGTCAGCATGCGATGCGCTGCAAAGGCTGCAACAATCACTGCGAACTGACGATGAGCCGTTTCCCGAGCGGAGAGAAGTTCTTTAGCGGCAATCGGTGCGACTTTGCGCAAAAAAGCGCCGGCGCAAAGAAAAAGACGACGCAATTTGTCGACTGGAAACTCGATTTGCTCTTTAACCGCGAACCGTTGGATGTCGACGCTGCGCCCATGGGCACGGTCGGCATCGCCAGAGCATTGAACACCTACGAACACTATCCGTACTGGTTTTCGCTTTTTTCCGAACTCGGCTTTCGGGTAGTGTTGTCCGACGCCTCGAGTCGCGCGATGGCCGGCAAAGCTTCCGCCACCATTCCGTCGCAAAGTCTGTGCTTTCCCGCCAAATTGGCCCACGGACATGTGCACGCCTTGGCGCAAGCCGGCGTTCACGACATTTGGATGCCGTGTATCCCGCACGAAGGTTGGGTGCAAAACGATTCCGACGGACGTTATGCCTGTCCGGTCGTGGGCGGCTATCCGGAAGCGCTGCGCTTATCCATTGCTTCCACTCTGCCCGAAACTCGCATATTGACGCCTTTCGTCGACTTGGCGCATCCGCAAAGCGTGGTCAGAGAAATTCTCAAGGCTTGGCCGGAATTGAAAACTTCGGACGTCAAACGCGCCGTCAAAACGGCTCAAGCCGCGCTGGCAACCTATCAGGCAACGGTACGCCGTAAGGGCGAAACGCTGTGGCACGAACACGTTGCCGACGGACGCCCCTTGGTGGTTTTGGCCGGGCGCCCTTACCATTTGGATCCGTTGATCAACCACGGACTGCCCGCTTTGATCGAATCCATGGGAGCAACGGTTGTCACCGAAGACGCGGTGAGTCATTTGGCCGAAGTGCCCGATGATCTTTCTGTTGTCAATCAATGGACGTTTCACGCAAGACTTTATCGCGCCGCCGCTTTGGTGCGCGAGAGCCGCTCGGCCGAACTCGTGCAGCTCGTAAGTTTCGGCTGCGGAATCGACGCCATCACAACGGAGCAAATCGAGCGCTTGCTGTCGGCCAAAAACCGCATTGCCACGACGATCAAGATTGACGAAGGCGACACTCTGGGTGCGGCTCGCATTCGCCTAAAGTCGCTTCTGGCAGCTGTGAACGATCGCAAACACTCGGGCTTTATCGAAATCGTGCCCGAACCGCTTGCCGCGCCCGCAAGAAAACCGGCCGTGACGCTCAAAGCAAAGAAAATCAAGCAAACGCGCACGATTTATGCCCCGCAAATGGCGCCGTTACATTTCCCTCTTTTGACAGCCGCACTGCAATCCATCGGCTGGAACGTGGAGCTTTTGCCCGATGTGCGACCGCAGGCCATTGAAGAAGGCTTAAAGCACGTCAATAACGATGCCTGTTACCCGGCTATCGTCGTGATCGGACAACTTTTGGACGCTTTAAAGACCAAAGAGATTGAACCGGATAAAAGCGTCTTGCTTCTTTCTCAAACGTGCGGACCGTGTCGCGCGACCAACTATCCCACGCAGTTGAAGTGGGCTTTGAAAGACATCGGGCTTGAAGACGTTCCGGTCGTTTGCCTTTCGGGCGGCAAAGTGCAAGGCGCCGAAATGCTCGACGTCGGCTTAACGGGTTTAAAACGCTTGATGATTGCCACCGTCTACGGCGACCTGTTGCAACGTCTGTCGTTTTACGTGCGTGCACATGAGCTCAACAAGGGCGAGGCCGACAAACTTGTCAAAGGTTGGACGATGCTCGCCAAACCTGCCGTCATGGACGGCAATGTTCGTCAGTTGGCAAAGGATGCCCATGCCATGGTTGCCGACTTCATGTCCATACCGATGGACGGCATTGAAAAGCCACGCGTCGGAATCGTCGGCGAAATTTTGCTCAAGTACCACCCGGTGGCCAACCTCGGGATCGTGCAGGAAATCATTGACGAGGGGCTTGAGCCCGTCTTGGGCGATTTGTCGAGCTTTTTCCTCTATTGCTTGAACGATCGCATCTATCAGGCGCAGTTTGGCGGCAACAAAGCCAGGGCCTGGGGTGCCAAGCTTTTAATTCAATGGTTTGAGCGCGTCAGAAGCACCATGCGAGACGCTTTGGCCGGCACGCCTTTAGAAGGCGTTTCGACCTTGACCGAAGATTTGCAGCATATCGAAGGGCTGGTCAGTCCCGGTCAGGAAGCGGGCGAAGGTTGGCTTTTGACGGCAGAGATGTCGCGCTTTTTGCAAACAGGAACGGACAACGTCGTGTGCTTGCAACCCTTCGGGTGTCTGCCCAACCACATCACGGGCAAAGGCGTGATGCGTCACTTAAGAGAAACGCGGCCGTTCGCCAATTTGTGTGCCATCGACTTTGAAGCCGGGACGTCTAAGACCAACGTCACGAATCGCTTGAAACTCTTTTTGGCGCAAGCCAAAGAAAACTTCGCCAAGAAGTCGGCCGGTTTTGAAATTTGCGAACCTCCGAGGCATTCTGCCTCGGCCGTGAACGACACACGCGTCATCCAGATCATGGCAGCCGACGACTAAACGCCAAAGAAACATCTGCTTGCAAACGGTCATTGTTTCTTTGCTCGGTAAACGTCAATCGCGGGCGGCATCGGGCATACAATTAAGAAAAATACTTTCTTTTTGAGTGTGCCTTATGCAAGCCCGTTCATTTGTTTTACCTTGCATCGGCTTTGCCGCCGTTGCCCTGCTCGCAGGGTGCTCGACGACTGTCGTTTTCACCAGCGACATCGAAGGCGCCACCGTCACCAATGCTGCAGGCGAACTCTATGGCGTCACGCCTACGTCAGTCAACTACGATAACAACGCCTTGGACGATTCGCGCGACGCCAACGGATGCGCGCGTATTACGGGCGTCACTTACAAGTGGCCTTCGGGCGCAACGGTAACTTCCGACAATCCTATTTTGCTCTGTGGCAAGCGCAGCCAATACATCTTTAGACTCACGCGCCCCGAGGATGCGCCCAACAAAGAAGTCGATCTGCAAAACGCTTTGGAGCGCATGCGCGTGCGACAAGTCCAACTTCAGGCCGATTTGGAGCGCGAGCGTCTTTATTCGGATCATTGGTTCTGGATGGGGCCGGGCTTTATGTGGCACATGCCGGGACCGCCCCCGCCGCCGCGTCGTCCGCCGAGACCGCCTAAGCCCATGAATCCCCCGCCACCGCCTCCGCGTTAATGGCTTGGGCTTGGGTGCGATAAAATGGCGCATCGCATCCTTTTTGTAGTTTTATACCAATATGAAAGTTCTCGGTATTGAGAGTTCTTGCGACGAAACCGGTGTCGCTCTGATTGACAGCGACAAGGGTTTGCTCGCGCATGCCATTCACACGCAAATCGACATGCACCGCGCCTACGGGGGCGTGGTGCCCGAACTTGCCAGCCGCGACCACATTCGTCGCGTGATTGCCTTAACCGACAAGGTTTTGGCCGACGCCGGCGTGACCAAATCGGAACTTAACGCCGTTGCCGTCACCGAAGGTCCGGGACTGGCCGGCGCCCTGTTGGTTGGCACCTCGGTTGCACACGCCATCGGCTATGCGCTCAATATCCCCGTGATCGGCGTACACCATTTGGAAGGGCATTTACTCTCTGCCCGTCTGGCCGATCCCGCGCCCGATTTTCCGTTTATTGCGCTGCTTGTGAGCGGCGGCCACACCCAATTTATGAAAGTAACCGAGTTCGGCAAGTACGAGCTTTTGGGCGAAACGTTGGATGACGCCGCAGGCGAAGCCTTTGACAAGACCGCTCAGCTTTTGGGCGAATGCTACCCCGGGGGGCCGGCCGTTTCGCGTTTGGCCGACGAAGGCACGGCAGGCGCCGTCGAGTTGCCTCGTCCGATGTTGCACTCGGCCAATTTGGATATGAGCTTCTCGGGGCTGAAAACTGCCGTTTTAACGGCAGTGAACAACGCGCCCGATGCCAAAGACGAAACCTTCAGACGTAATCTCGCTCGCGGCTTTGTGGATGCCGTCGTCGACGTTTTGGTGGCTAAGACCGTCAAAGCCATCAAGATGACGGGAATTAAGCGCGTCGTCGTTGCGGGCGGCGTTTCTGCCAACAAGCAACTTAGAGCCGGTTTGATCGAAGCGTGCAAACGGCGCGGCGCCAAAGTGTTCTTCCCGCCCATGGCTCTGTGTACCGATAACGGCGCCATGATTGCCGTGGCCGGCATGATGCGCTATCAACAAATGTCGGCCGACCAACAGGCTGCGTTATTAAAGCGCTGGAGTTTTTCCGCCAAGCCCCGTTGGACGTTGTCGGCGGCGGCCACGCCCGACGCGGTCAACCCCAGACAAGCGCACCGCAATCACTGATCGTTTTCGAAATTTCACAAAAAACGCCTCTCGGACAAAATCCTTGAGGCGTTTTGTTTTGGGTAGCGCAATTTTAAGTCTGCACCCTAAAAAGACGCCCCTCACAGGAAGGACTTCCTGTAAGGGGCGCGACTTTGGCTTTGACTTAAATCGTTACCAAGAGTTCATTAGGCACGCTGTGCAGCGATCGGGATGATCTTGCGACCCTTGCCCTGGTTCTTGCGAACGTAGTTGCGCATGAAGAGCAACATACCGCCGAGAACCACAACCGTTGCCACGATGGCGCAGATACCGTAGACGGGGTTTTCGGAGAACGTACCCAAGCGGTAGACGAGCATAGCGGCACAGTAACCCATGGCGGTGGTCCAGCCGGCCAAGAACAAGGTCCAGGCCGTACCGGCTTCACGGTACACGGCACCGATAGCAGCTGCGCAGGGCATGTAGAGCAGAACCATCATCAAGTATGCAAAGGCGGCCAACGGCGTACCGAAGAGCTTTTGCATCATGGTCACGGTATCGACTTCCACTTCCTGTTCTTCTGCAGCGGCAGCGGTGTCCGACAAGTCGTCGACTGCAATGCCGAGCGGATCCAAGAAGGCGCCGCCGATATCGGCCAAGTTGTCAACGATACTCTGACCGGCTTCGCCGAGGATGGCGGCCAAGGACCAGCCTTCATCGCCTTCTTCTTCCTCAGCGGCACCTTCGCCTTCACCTTCGGCAGCTGCTGCTGCAGCGGCGTTTTCGGCGCGAGCCATAGAGTCATACAAGGAGTTCATGGAACCGACCACGGCTTCCTTAGCCAAAATACCCGTGAAGATACCCACTGCGGCAGGCCAGTTTTCCTGCGTCACGCCCATGGGAGACAACACCGGAGCGATCGTCTGACCGATTTCGGACAACACGGAGCTGTTGGAGTCTTCGTTACCGAAGGAACCGTCGGTACCCCAAGAGTTCAAGAAGCTGAGGATGGCGACCACAACCACGATGGTCTTACCGGCACGCTGGATAAAGGACTTCAGACGATCCCAGGTACGCAACAACACGCCCTTGACGGTCGGGATGTGGTACGGCGGGATTTCCATCACGAAGGCACCGACGTCGCCCGGCAACACCACGCGCTTCATCATAAAGCCCGTGAGAATAGCCACGACGATACCGATCACATAGATACCGAACACGAGGTTCTGACCGTTCGTGGGGAAGAAGGCCGTTGCAAACAACACGTAAACAGGCATACGGGCGCCGCAAGACATAAACGGAGCCATCAAGATGGTGATGATACGGTCGGTGGCGCGGTCCATCGTACGCGTGGCCATAATGGCAGGCACGTTACAACCGAAACCGACGATCAACGGCACGAAGGCACGACCCGGCAAACCGATGGCGCGCATCAGGCGATCCATCACGAATGCGGCACGAGCCATGTAACCCGAGTCTTCCAAGAAGGCCAAGAAGAGGAACAGGAAGAAGATCGGGGGAACGAACGTTGCAACCGTCTGCAAACCGCCGCCGATACCGTCGGCGAGAATCACGCGCAACCATTCGGGAGAACCCATCGAGTCAAGCAAACGACCGAAACCGTCGACGAAGATACCGCCGAAGAGAATGTCGAAGAAGTCGATGAATGCGCCGCCGAAGTTCTGCGTAAACAGGAACATCACATACATGATGAGCAAGAAGATCGGCAGACCCAACCAGCGGTTCAAAACGACGTGGTCGATCTTATCGGTGACGGTAGCGGACAATTCGCCTTCACGCGTCAAAGACTTGTTGGCCACACCGGCCACGAAGCGATAACGGGCGTCCGAAATGGAGATATCGGCGTCGCCCTCGAATTCGTCTTCGAGCTTGTCGATCACGGGCTTGACGGCATCCCAGCAGGCATCCGGCAACTTGTTCTGGATGTCGGGAGAGCCTTCCATCGCCTGAATGGCAAACCAGTCGGCGTGCGGAACACCCTGGCTCTTTAAAGCGTCGGAAATGGCGGCGCCGGCCTTGACGATGCGATCGTCAAACTGCACCTGAAGCGGCGGCACGACGGGCTTGGCCAAGCAATCGGCCACAGCCTGCATCAAATCGCGCACGCCCTGTTCGCGAGAAGCGACGATACCGACCACGGGGCAGCCGAGCATCTTTTCGAGCTCTTTGAGATCGACCGTCATCTTCTGATCGGCGGCGATGTCAAGCATGTTGACCACAACCAACATCGGCACGCGCATTTCGATCAACTGCGTGGTCAAGTAGAGGTTGCGTTCGAGGTTGCTGGCGTCAACGATGTTGATGACGAGCTGGGATTCGCCCGACAAAATGTAGTCGCGGGCAACGCGTTCGTCTTCACCGGCCGTGGAAGCAGGCGTAATGGAGTAGATACCGGGAAGGTCGACGATTTCGACGGATTCGCCGCCGAACTTGTAGTGACCGACCTTCTTTTCAACGGTCACGCCGGGCCAGTTACCCACGTCTTGGTGAGAACCGGTCAAGGCGTTAAACAGTGTCGTCTTACCGCAATTGGGATTGCCGACGATACAAACAATATTCTTGCTCATTTGGTTTTGGACCCTGAGGTTTGTTGACTAAAGTCTGTCCGAGAATTACAGACCGATTATTCTTCGACGCTGATTTGCATCACTTCGGCTTCGTCCTTGCGCACGCTAATGAAGCTGCCGCGCACACGGATTTCGACCGGGTCGCCGAGAGGGGCCACACGCACCACTTCAAAGGGCGTTCCGGGCGTGGCGCCAAGCACCAGCAAACGACGACGATAATCGGCAGATCCCTTGCGGTATCCGATGATCGTGCCCTTGGTCCCGGGCTGAAGATCCTTCAACTGCATCTTATTTCCTTTTAATAAACGTAAATCTTTTCGGCAACGTCATGCGACAAAGCGATTCGACTGCTGCCGACGGCGACAACGATGTTGCTCTTGTCGGAGTCGACCAGAAGGCTCACAACGCTTCCTACGGTCAGCCCCATTGCGCCGAGTCGCTTGATCTCGTCAGATGACAGGCACATCTGAAAAACCTTCGCGGGCTCGCCTGCAACAAGCTCGGTGAGTAAGCGGACATTTTCTCGATGGTCGATCATCTTCGGTGACGTGCTTTTTTCTCTTTTCTTCGGTTAGTTGCTACTTGTCGTTTCGGACGCAATAGACGCAATGCGGCCTAAGGCGGCAAGCTATACCGAGACGAATCATATTGAGAAGCGTTCTCATTAGCAATTGGACAGTGTCCGAAATACAACGCTGTTTTCGCGTGAAAAAACCGTTTTTCCCCAATGAAATCAAGCCTTTAGCTTCAAAACACGCGAACGAGAATCGTTCTCAGTTTTGTTTATGTTTATTGATGCAACACAAGGTTTCGAAATGTTTCTACATTTTTGCAATTGGGCAAATCAACCGATCTTTTCTGCCCGGAGGTTTAAGTTTTGTATCGGAAAAACCGCTCGTCACACCGCCGTTCGGTGCTTTTTTGGACGAAACTTGTCGGACGGAACCCTGCCGATGATGTTTGCCGCAGGCTCGGCGTTAAGACTTTCTCTCGCAACGTGTGCGTCGTATTTGAGAGACTGATTTCGGCGACTTGTTTCTTTTGTGATACGTTACGAATATGAAACGGTCAATCTTGACAATCGATTGATTTTAAACGATAAAAATTTTCTACAACACAATTTGAGAAGGTGTCAGGTAGCAATTTGAGAAAGCGTCAATACGACAAATTCTCCCCTACGTTCGACGACACTCAAAGACAGTTTCTCGAGTTTTCCATCTCAAAAAAGCCCTCCGAAAGGAAGGCTTGTGTTTTGTTACTTCTTATTCTTGGGCAATCTCGTCACAAGACTTGACGTATCCCACCGAGCGCCGCCGTTGCGCTGTACCTCGGCATAGAATTCGTTGACCAACGCCGTCACCGGCAGGCTTGAGCCGTTTTTGCGCGCCTCGGCCAAAGCAATCCCCAAGTCTTTGCGCATCCAGTCGACCGCAAAGCCGAAGTTAAACTCGTTATCGACCATGGTGGCACCGCGCGCTTTCATCTGCCAGGAGCCCGCTGCCCCTTTTTCAAGAACAGGCAGTACAAGCTTCATGTCAAGCCCCGCATTCATACCGAAAGCAACGGCTTCCGACAATGCTTGCACAAGTCCGCCGATACAGATTTGGTTGACCATCTTGGCCAACTGCCCGGAGCCCGCAACCCCCACGCGCGTGACGGAACAAGCGTACGCATCAAGCACTTCTTTCACGGAATCGAAAACGGCTTCGTCGCCCCCGACCATGATCGTAAGAATGCCGTTCTCTGCCCCTGCCTGACCGCCGGAGACCGGCGCATCCAAAAAGGCCTTGCCGTCTTTGGCGAAGATTTCTGCCATCTCGCGAGCAACTTCCGCCGAGTCCGTCGTGTGATCGACAAAGATGCTGCCCGGTTTCATCCCGGCCAACGCCCCGTTTTCACCCAAAACGACTTCGCGCAAGTCTTTGTCTTCGCCGACGCAGGCAAAGACGATGTCGCAGTCTTCTACCGCTTCCTTGGGCGTTAAAGCCAGTTTGCCGCCATAGGTTTGAACCCACTTTTGTGCTTTTGATTCGGTGCGATTGAAAACCGTCACGTCGTGGCCGGCTTTGAGCAAGTGGCCTGCCATCGGAAAGCCCATGACACCCAAACCGATGAATGCCACTTTGCGCGGCGCGACTTTTTCGTATGTCTTTTGTGTCATGTTTTTCCTCTTTTGTATATTAGTGACCTTCGGCAAACTCGCCCACAAATTCGCCCCAGTTATAAAGCGCATCCAAAATCTCTTGGCGACGCTCGGCCTTTTCG
>JAUNOJ010000294.1 GCA_030531135.1 Sutterellaceae bacterium
CGGACTCGTGAGCCGACAACGGCTCGTTATAATTAAAACTGCAATTCAGCATGTTATAAAATCCTTTCATTTTAGTATTCTTCCGGAAGAAGAAATGTAGTGGCGGACCGGTCCGCCTCCGTGATAATCCAGAACTTCGTTCCCTGACTGTCCTTGTAGGCAGATAGAAGTCGTCCGCCGCTGCGCAGGGCCATGTAGCGGCCGCGCACCTGGCGCAGGCCGTCGGCACGGGCCCATAGCCCGCCCTGCAGGCGCACCAGCCGGCCTTCGTCAGCCAGGGCATAGAGCTGGTCTTCCAGTATCTTGCGGGCCGCACGCGGCAGGCCCGTGACCCGCAGCAGGGCATCCAGGCGCAGGGGACGGTTCTGTTCATGGAAAATCTCCAGCAGCTCGGCGTCATCAAGACCGGCCGGGAGATCGAAGTAGTTGTTTTTCTTGCTCATAGATCCTTGTACGCCGCACAGGGCGACGATGTTTGCACAAAATGTCCGTCCGTCCTGCATACGGGCCCCGGGCCCGCTTGTCAAAGCCGGCAGACACAAGAGGGGCGGAAGGTCACCCTTCCGCCCCTCTGTCATATCATCGGAGTGGCCGCTCCACAGGCGGCCATCCATCCTGCGCCCCTTCCGCTACTGCAGCTTTCCCGCCAATACAGGGCGCGGGATCTTCCCCCCTTTCCCCTCATGTGCGGGCGGAGAAGGAGGGCGTGTAAAAACCTTCCCCGCTAGTCGCGGTTGCCGCCGAACAGACGCAGCAGCATCAGGAACAGGTTGATGAAGTCCAGATACAGTTCCAGGGCGCCCAGCAGGGCACCGCGACGCATGGCCGTGGCATCGTCCACAGGAGCGTTCATGCCGAAGGCGCGCAGCTTCTGGGTGTCATAGGCGGTGAGGCCGGTGAAGATCAGCACGCCGATGCAGCTGATGACGAAGTCCATCATGCTGCTGGCCAGGAAGATGTTGACGATGGACGCGATGATGATGCCGAACAGGCCCATCATCAGGAAGTTGCCCATGCCGGTCAGGTCACGCTTGGTCACCGTGCCGTACACCGACATGGCCAGGAAGGTGCCCGTGGCCGTCAGGAAGGCATTGGCGATGGAACCGATGGGATAGACCACGAAGATGCTGGACAGGGTCAGGCCGGTCAGGGCCGAATAGGCGATGAACACCGCCGTGGCCGTGGTGGCCGACATTTTGTGGATGGCGGCGCCCAGGGCGATGACCATGCCGAACTGGGCCACGATGAGGGCGATCATGATCACCATGTTGCCCAGGATGGCCATCTGCAGGTCGGGGCTGGACGCCACGGCAAAGGCCGTCACGGCCGTGATGGCCAGACCGGCGGTCATCCACATGTAGACCTGGCGCATATAGATGGAAACGGCGCTCACAGCGCTTTGCGCAATGGTACGAGCAGTCATGTTTTTCCTCCGGGATTTGGCCGCGCGGCATGCACGGCCGTACTTTCATTCCTTGCTTAACATATAGGGATATGGCGCGCAAAAGCAAGTCCCGGCCGGGCCAGGCTGCCGGTCATGGCCCCATGATCCCGGGAAGGAAGCCCTCGCTCCCCTGCCGGGCCGGCAGGAGCCACCGGCGGACAGGATGAGGGCCATTTCCCGTCCCTGCCGCACGGGCTCCGTCCGGGCCTGATGCTCCCGCACCGTCCGGCCTCCCCCATCGCAGAAGGGCCGTCCCTATCCTGAGCCCCGCCGTCTGCGGGTTTCCGGCCTCCCCTTCCCTTGCCGCTCCCCCCGGCACATGCTACCGTGCGCCTGTCGCACCGGCATGGTGCGACAGATCATCAAGGAGAACCCTTCATGAAGAAATTCACTCTCTTCACCCGTCTGCTGCCCGTCCTGCTGCTGGCCTGCGCCCTGCTGGCCGCCCCCCAGGCCATCCGCGCCCAGGGCCCGGCCCCCGTCGTCAAACTGGAGACCAGCATGGGCGACATCCTCGTGCGTCTGGATGCCCGCAAGGCTCCCATGACCACGGCCAACTTTCTGGAATACGTCAAGGCCGGCCAGTATGACGGCACCATCTTCCACCGCGTCATCAAGGACTTCATGATCCAGGGCGGCGGCATGACCGCCAGCCTGCGCGAAAAGACCACCCGCGCCCCCATCAAGAACGAAGCCGACAACGGCCTGCGCAACCGCAAGTATACCATCGCCATGGCCCGTACTTCCGACCCGCATTCGGCCACGGCCCAGTTCTTCATCAACGTCAAGGACAACAGCTTCCTCGACCACCGCAGCAAGGACCCGCAGGGCTGGGGCTATGCCGTGTTCGGCAAGGTCATCCGCGGCCAGGACGTGGTGGACCAGATCGCGGCCGTCAAGACCGGCAGCCGCGGCTACTACGAAGACGTGCCCATGCAGCCCGTCATCATCAAGCGCGCCACCATCGTGGAATAAATGGTATAAGCGGGAAAAGAGATGCAGGGGGAGGGAAACCTTTTCGGGGGAAAAGGTCCTCCCTCCAGCCAGCTCTCGA
>JAUNOJ010000295.1 GCA_030531135.1 Sutterellaceae bacterium
ATGATCACACCCAAGACAACATCCAAGGGGCCGTTACCGTGCACGAGAGCGGCAACAAACTTGTCGCCCGCACCCAAGCCCACGCTTGCCAAAAAGAGCGCAATGCCAAGCTCTCGCAACATCAAATTGGCCGAGTGGGTGGTGTAGGTCACAAGTTTAAAGTGCGGTCCCCAGTAACCCAGCAAAATCGCCACGATCAAGGGGCCGCCGGCCAAACCGAGTTTGAGCGCCACGGGCATGCCCGGAATCGCAATCGGCAGATAACCCAAGAAGATGCCGAGCATGATGCCTAAAAAGATTGAAATGATATTGGGGTGATCGAGTTTTTGTTCCTGATTGCCCAAACGATCGGCCAAACGCGCGATGGAGCGCGCCGGCCCCACGCAATAGACCTGATCGCCCAACTGCAGGTGCAGGTTGGGGTAGGGAAAAAGCGTCATGCCCGAGCGGAAAACGCGCGTGATGTTCACTCCGTCAAACTTGCTCAAATGCAACTGGCTCATGCGCATACCGTTGACGGCTTCTTTGGTAATGCGAATATTGCGGCTGATTAAGGGCGAATGTTCGGTGGCCAAGTCGCAATCGAAGGCTTCGTGCCCGAAAAATGCCACGATCGCATCCTTGTCTTCGGCGCCGGCCACGATGCGGCATTTATCGCCCACATACAGTTGCATGTCGACGTGCGGACTGGTGATTTCGCCCGCATGCAGTACGCGCGAGCAGATAAAGGGGCGCTGAATGAATTCGCGGATATGGCGAATCGTTTGGCCTTGAATGCCTTCGTTGGTAATTTCCACATGAAAGAAAATGGGCGCGGCACTATTGGCATTGGCTTCTTCTTCCCAGTGGCGGTCTTCTTCCTTGACATCGACTTTAAAAATCAGACGCAAAATGATGGCAGAACCGATAATGCCCACCACGCCCAAGGGATAGGCGCAGGCATAGCCCACGGCGATGTTTTCTCCCGTGTAACCCAACATGTCCAAGGCTTCTTGCGTGGCACCCAGACCCGGCGTGTTGGTCACGGCACCGTAATGCACGCCCAACATCTGCGGCAAATCGACCGTATCGCGAAAGACAAACCATAAGACGACGGTCAAAACGACGCTCAAGAACACGGCCAAGATCGTCAGGAGATTGAGCTGCAACCCGCCGCTTCGAAACGACGAGAAAAAGGACGGTCCCACCTGCAAGCCGATAAAAAAGACAAAGAGAATGAGGCCGAAGTCGCGCAAAAAGTTCATCACCGTCACGTTGACGGCCACACCCATGTAGCTTACGGCCAAGGCAACAAAGAGCACAAACGTGACGCCTAGCGAAACGCCGAACACTTTGATGCGCCCGAGCGCCATGCCAAGCGCAATCACAAAGGCGTAGACAAGCAAAATATGTCCGACCGATTGGCTGTCGAACAACAACTGAGAAAACTGATTCATGGGAAAAAATAAGAAAAAACGAGCGCAATGCTGCGTGCGGCACGAAGAATAGGCGAAATTCGGACAAAAACATACCTCTTTCGTGTAAGAGTTGTCGGTCGGATTGATGCGGCGCACGGTTTCGGTAAGTTTCGTCCAATTTCGAGGGTTTTTCCCAAGAAGAGACAAAATTCGCTGTCTCTGAGCCCTCGAAACCGTAAAGATTGCTCGAATTTTTGTTTTTGCGCAGATCAAAGGGAGTAAGCGGCAAAATTCTTTTAGCCTGAAGAGGGATTTTCTCTATACTCCTTTCGCGGTAATTAAAAGGCATCTCCGAGCTGAAAAAGATAGGATTTGCCACATTACGTTGCATTATGCTGATTCGGTGATATCTCTTTTTGAGTATTCGATGAGGTATTGCCACTTTTAATAGAAAGAGGGAAAAGAAATGGAATTTCGTATCGAAAAAGACTCCATGGGTGAAATTCGCGTGCCGGACGACAAGTACTGGGGCGCCCAGACGGAGCGTAGCTACGAAAACTTCAAGATCGGCGTAGAAAAGATGCCGGCTGAAATCACTCGCGCTTTCGCCATGCTCAAGCAGGCTTGCGCTATTGCCAACCACAAGTACGGCAAGCTCGACGATCGCCGCTTCAACGCCATCAAGCAGGCTTGCGACGACATCTTGGCCGGCAAGCTCGACGGCAACTTCCCCTTGGCCATTTGGCAGACGGGTTCCGGCACCCAGTCCAACATGAACATGAACGAAGTGATCGCCAACCGTGCAACGGAAATCCTCGGCGGCAACTTCCGCGACAAGGCCAACACGCCCAAGGAAAACTTGGTTCACCCCAACGACCACGTCAACATGAGCCAGTCTTCCAACGACACGTTCCCGACGGCTTTGCACATCATGGCCGTGGTTGAAGTTTGCAAGTACTTGATGCCGCGCTTGGAAGACTTCGAAAAGTGCTTGTATGCCAAGTCTGAAGAATTCGCTCCCTACATCAAGAACGGCCGCACCCACTTGCAGGATGCCACGCCCTTGACCTTGGGCCAGGAATTCAGCGGCTA
>JAUNOJ010000296.1 GCA_030531135.1 Sutterellaceae bacterium
CCACCCCGTCCAAAAGCCCCTGACGACGTTTTAAAAGATCGATCACTCGACTCCAGTCGCTGTCGCCCTCTTGGGGACGACGGTCCTGCATCCACGGATTTTGACAATAGACGCACTTCCAGGGGCAGCCGCGCACAAAGACCACGGCAGACAGTTTGCCGGGGTAGTCGATGCTGGTAAAAGGCGTGACGGCAGCGATTCTGAGTCTAGCTGCCGGCACGTCGAATTTGGGATTTACTTCGAGCATCCGCATTTGGATTCGACAAAGTACTTGCGTTCGGCAAATTCGCCCTTCTTGCCGATGTTAAAGGACTGCACCGGACGGTGGTAGCCCATCACGCGCGTCCAGACTTCGCAAGGCTGACGTTCGCTGTCTTTGAGTTCGACTTTATCGTTGGCTTGGCATTCGTTCATGATTTGACTCCTTCAAAGTTGTTCAAAATTTGTTATTCCGAGGCTCTTGCCAAACGCGCACGCTTGGCCGCCAAAATTTCTGCGTCGCACAAGGGGCAGAAATCGTGTCTGCCCGACAAATACCCGTGCTTGGGACAAATCGAGAAGGTGGGCGTGACCGTAATGTAGGGCAAACGGAAACGCGTCAGAGTTCTGCGCACCAAGTCGCGACAGGCTTCGGCCGAGCTGATGGCCTCGTTCATGTAAAGGTGAAGCACGGTGCCGCCGGTGTACTTGCGCTGCAAGTCTTCCTGCATTTCGAGCGCTTCGAACGGATCGTCGGTGTAGCCCACGGGCAGCTGCGACGAGTTCGTGTAATAGGGATTGGTGGGCGTGCCCGCCTGCAAAATCTCGGGGAAGCGCTTCTTGTCTTCCTTGGCAAAGCGATACGTCGTGCCTTCGGCGGGTGTCGCTTCCAAGTTGTACATATGGTCCGTCTCCGTTTGGAACTCAACCAAACGTTCGCGCACGTGGTCCAACAACTTCACGGCAAAGTCTTTGCCCACGGGCGTCGTAATGTCTTCCTTGTCGTCAAAGAAGTTGCGAATCATCTCGTTGATGCCGTTCACACCAATGGTGGAGAAGTGATTGCGCAGCGTTCCCAAATAACGCTTGGTGTACGGGAACAATCCCTGATCGATATGGTGCTGAATGACCTTGCGCTTGATTTCGAGCGACTGTTTGGCCAGATCCAACAAATGGTCCAAACGTTCATACATGGCTTTTTCGTTACCCTTAAACAGGTAACCCAAGCGCGCACAGTTCACTGTCACCACACCCAAAGAACCGGTTTGTTCGGCCGAACCGAAAAGACCGTTGCCGCGCTTTAAAAGCTCGCGCAAATCGAGCTGCAAGCGGCAGCACATCGAGCGGATCATGTTGGGCTTGAGTTCCGAATTGATGAAGTTTTGGAAATAAGGCAAGCCGTAGCGCGCCGTCATTTCAAAAAGCGGCAACACGTTGGGACTGTCCCAATCGAAATCCGGCGTAATGTTGTAGGTCGGAATCGGGAACGTGAACACGCGCCCTTTGGCGTCGCCCTTCATCATCACTTCGATATAAGCGCGATTGATCATGTCCATTTCGGGCTGCAGTTCTCCGTAGGTAAAGGGCATTTCCTTGCCGCCGATCAACGGATGCTGATCCTTCAGGTCTTCCGGACACGTCCAGTCGAACGTCAGATTGGTAAAGGGCGTTTGCGTCCCCCAACGGCTCGGCACGTTGAGGTTGTAGATCATTTCCTGAATGCTTTGCACCACTTCTTCGTAGGTGGCCTTGTCGTTTCGGACAAAAGGCGCCATGTAGGTATCGAACGAACTGAAGGCCTGAGCCCCTGCCCACTCGTTTTGCATCGTGCCCAGGAAGTTGACGATTTGACCCGTCGCTGACGACAAATGCTTGGGCGCTCCGGCTTCGACTTTGCCGGGAACGCCGTTTAAACCTTCGTTTAAGAGCGTACGCAAGCTCCAGCCGGCGCAATAGCCCGAGAGCATGTCCAAGTCATGGATATGGATGTCGGCCTGACGGTGCGCCAAACCGATTTCGGGCGTATAGACGTAGTTGAGCCAGTAGTTGGCGATCACCTTGCCCGAGACGTTCAAAATCAAGCCGCCCAAGCTGTAGCCTTGGTTGGCGTTGGCGTTCACACGCCAGTCGAGCTGATCGAGGTATTCGTTAATGGAACTTTCCACGTCCACCCAACTTTTTTTCGCATCGCGCGTCTTGGCACGCTGTTCGCGATAAACGATATAGGCGCGAAGCGTCGTGAAGTACCCTGCTTCAAAAAGGGCATGCTCGACGGCGTCTTGCACCTGTTCGATATGCGGGGTGGCGACGTTCAAATCCTGAAGTTTGGGCATCACCAGATAGTCGGTGATTTCATAGGCGCGCGCCTGACCGAATTCGCCCGTTGCCTTGCCCGCCTTTTCCACGGCCTTGGCGATCTTTTCGCGATCGAAATTTTTGACTGAACCGTCTCGTTTAATCAGATGCTTGGGATCGGTGGCCATAGCCGCAAACTCCTTGGTGGGTCAAT
>JAUNOJ010000024.1 GCA_030531135.1 Sutterellaceae bacterium
CTGAGAAAGTAGCATTTCGGTGTAGATTAAGTTGATTGAGATTTTCAGTAAGGTAAAATGGTTTGCAAGCGAAGTTTCTTTGTGGGAAGCGCCAAAGAGTAAAGCTCGGTCGGAAGCACGACACTGGGCTTCTTCGCTAAACCAAAGCACAATGGTTTTAGTTATCGTGCAAACAAAAACGCCACAGCTTTAACCGTGGCGTTTTTTAGCGATGACCGTTATGCGTTATTCGGCTTTGGCCTGCTCGGTTTCGTTCTTACGGAAACTTCCCTTGACCAAATCAAACTTGAAGAATCGACATTCCAAGGGGCCGTTAAAAAGCGGAATCTTGCGGCTTTCGCTCAAGCGCATCTGGCGCGGCAAAAGACGATCGCTCGTCAAAAGCCATGCCGTCCAACCGGCAAAGTTGTGCTTGAGATTGTCCGACACATTTTTCATCATGGAGGCTACCGAAGCGCTCTTGGGGTTGGACTGCTCGCCGTAGGGCGGATTGGCAATCACCAGGCCTTCCTCGGCAATAGGTTGCACCTGACGCGCGTCGCACTGGGCAAACGTCAAACGACCGTCGTCGATCAGGGCGCCGAGCCCGGCGGCACGTGCGTTGTCGACGGCCTTTTGCACGACGATGGAGCTGATGTCGCTGGCGGCAATACGAATCTGGGCATGGCGATTGATCTGCGCACGAGCGTCGTCCTTGATTTCCTGCCAGAGTTCGCGATCGAAGTCTGCGAAGTTTTCAAAGAGGAACTTGCGATTTAAGCCCGCAGCCATACCGCAAGCCATCTGAGCGGCTTCAATGGCAATGGTGCCCGAGCCGCAGAAGGGATCGACCAAGGGTTTGTCGGGCGTCCAGCCGGAGAGTTTCAAAAGGCCGGCAGCCAAATTTTCCTTCAAAGGCGCTTCGCCCTTATCCTTTCTCCAGCCGCGCTTAAAAAGAGCTTCGCCGCACAGATCCAAATAGAACGTGCAGTAACGGTCGTTGACAAAGGCAAACACGCGAATGTCCGGATTGGCACGATCTACGTCGGGGCGCACATTCATAAAGTGCATGAAGCGATCGCAAATGCCGTCTTTGATGCGCAAAAGCGTGAAGTCGAGACTTCGCAACGGAGAGCGGCGGGCGTTGACATCTACGCGAATGGACTGAGAGGGCCCGAAATACTCTTCCCACTTGGTGCGGCAGGCAAAGTTATAGATGTCTTCTTCGTCGTAGTAGTCGGACACGCCTAAGCGCATCAAAATGCGGCTCGCGATGCGAGACGTGAGACATGCGCGCATGGCGCAAGCCATCGAGCCCTGAAAGTAAATGCCGCCCTTGTCGGCTTTGAGTTCCTTGGCGCCGCACTCTTTGAGTTCGTCGGCCAAAAGGGCTTCGAGCCCCAAGGGGCAAATCGCGTAAAAAGTTGTAGGTTTGCTCATAGTGGTTTTTGTGTCTGGGGTTCGTTATTGACGAAGTTGACCGCTTCCGAATACGACGTATTTTAAATTGGTTAGGCCTTCAAGACCCACCGGGCCTCTGGCGTGAAGTTTTCCGGTGCTGATGCCGATCTCGGCTCCCAAACCGTATTCAAAGCCGTCGGCTAAGCGCGTTGAGCAGTTCACCATGACGCTGCCCGAGTCGACCTCGCGCATAAAGCGATCGGCCTTGGCAATGTCGTTGGTGATGATGGCGTCGGTGTGTCCCGAGCTGTGACGCGCAATAAAGTCCAATGCGGCGTCAATGTCGTCGACCACGGCAATGGCAATCACGGGCGCATTGTATTCGGTGTCCCAGTCGTCTTCTGTTGCGGGCGTTACATTGAAACCGGCCGCTGTCAAAAGCGTCAGGGCACGTTCGTCACAGCGCATTTCAACACCTTTGTCGGCATAGATTGCAGCGATGCGCGGCAAAAATGCCACGGCAATGTCCTTGTGCACCAAAAGATTTTCCATGGCGTTACAAGGCGAAAAGCGTTGGGTTTTGGCGTTGTCGGTGACGCTCACGGCCATATCCAAATCGGCATCCTCATCGACATAGGTGTGGCAGATGCCGTCCAAATGATGAATCATCGGGATTTGAGACTCGTTTTCCAAGCGCGCAATCAGACTTTTGCCGCCGCGCGGAATGATCACGTCGATCAAACCCTTGGCACGAATCATGGCCCCGACAAAGTCGCGATCGGCCGTGGGATCAATGCCTGTCTTGGCCAAAGATTGGATCACGATTTCGCCCAAGATGCGATTGGTTTCAAAGGCTTCCGAGCCTCCGCGCAAAATCGCGGCGTTGCCCGACTTGACGGCAAGCGCAGCTGCATCAATCGTCACATTGGGGCGTGCTTCGTAAATCATGCCCAAAACACCCAAAGGAGAGCGCATACGGCCGATTTTCATGCCGTTGGGACGCACACGCACTTCGGTGATTTCGCCGATGGGATCGGGTAACGCAGCAATGTCGCGTGCGCCTTGGGCCATGGCGGCCAAAATTTTGGGCGTGACCGTCAGGCGATCGACAAATGCGGGCGCCAAGCCTTTTTCTTTGGCCAGAGCGACGTCTTTGGCATTGGCTGCCAAAATCTCGGGTTGGCGTTCAATTAAACCTTGCGCAATGGCAACAAGCGCCAAGTTTTTGACGGTGCTCGGGGTCTTGGCCAACACGCGAGCGGCGGCACGCGCCTTGGTGCCTGCCTCTTGCATCAGAGCGTGGACGGAAGAATCGGTCATGAGAAGCGTTCCTTACAAAGTTAGCGCGCCAAAAAGGCCACCAAACTTAAAATTTCAAGCCACGGATCGCTGTCGCGATCGGCCACAAAAAGACCTTTGGAAATACGATCGATGTCGGCGGCAAGCAGCATGGCGTTAGCGAGTTTTTTCGTCGAATGGCGAGTCAAAGCCTTGCTCATGCGAAACTTTTTGGCGGCCGGCCAAATATTGGTTTTCTGAATCGCGTCGTCTTTGCGCATGCCTTTGTCCATCAACCCGCGCACTTTGAGCATCGTGCGAATTTCATCGGTCAAAAGCCACATCAACGACGGAATGGGCTCGGCCTTGGCGCGCAGGTTTTCAACGATTCGCACCGCTTTGGCAGCGTCGGCCGCAGCAATGGCTTCCAATAAATTGTCGGTATCGAAACGCGAAACGTCGCTCACCGTCTGTTCGACATCGGCCGCCGTAATCACGGCGCCTTCGGGGTGACGGTAGGCAAGCTTCAAAATTTCTTGGCTTGCAGCCAAAAGATTGCCTTCGCAGCGCTCGCACAAAATGCGAATCGCATCGGGTTCGGCCGTCTGTTTGTTTTTGGCCAAGCGCTCTTTAAAAAACGAGGGCAATTCACGTGCCGTCAATGCCTGACATTCGACGACTTCGGCCGCACCGGTCAAAGCCTTCCACCAAGCGAGTTTTTTCACCGAATAGTCGTACGGAATCGTGATGATGAGCATCACGCCGTCCAAAGGCATTTGGGCAACATCGGTCAAGGCCTGAGCACCCTTGGTGCCGGGTTTGGCCGATGCCAGACGCAGCTCGACGATTTTCTTGTCGCCGAACAAACTCATGGCTTGGCAGGATTCGAAGAGTTCTGACCAGTTCCAAACGGCGGACGCGTTTAAAACGGTGCGCTCTGTGTAGCCGGCCGCACGCGCTTTTTGACGCAAAAGGTCTGCAGCCTCCAGCATTAACAGAGGCTCTTCCCCGGTAATGACCCACAAAGGTTGGGGCTCGGCGCGAATGTGGCGTTCGAGGTCTTGAAAACGAATGGCCATCGATGGGTCCGACTTGATCAGTAACGGCGCTCAGGAATCAAACCCGTGCTCGATTCGGTTGCCGGAACGACTTCCGGGGTCTTGGCCTTTTCAATGCGACGAATCATCATGCTTGCAATGTCGCTTTCCATATCCTTGATCAGAATGGCTTCTTCATTGCCGCGGCTCAAATAATCGTCTTCGTTGTAGTAGATGTCGCGCACGGTGGTCAATGCAGAGTCGGGCAGGTATTCGGCGCCTTCGGGCGTGGTGAGTCTGAATTGCACCGTGAGCTTGAGTTCGTACTCGCGCACGTTGCCGTCGGCATTGTACGTAATGGCATTGCGATCGAGTTTCTTGGAAATCACGCGCAAAACGGCTTGGGCTTGCTTGGGCGAATCCACCAGGGTGACGTCGCTACCGGCCGTGAGCAGGCGTTTCACACGAGCTTCAAACGGGGTGTTGTGTTCCATATCCAAATACAGGGTCGAGAACGGCAACGAAAATTGACCGCGCATGCGGAAACCGCACCCGGTCAAGCTGACGGCAACAGGACAAGCCAAGGCGGCTGCAAGAAGCGTACGACGAGAGTAAGTCATAAGAAAAGAAGCTAAGCCCGTAAAAATCACAAAGATCATTCATTATAAAGCGAGTGACGGCCACAATCTTGCATTTTCTTTCATTTCGAGCACTCGATTTGCAACCTCAATTCCAAGGCTTTCGCTAAAATCGAGAAACGAAAAAATCTCTCAAAAACCTTGTCCATAACAATAAGGGGAGAAAAAACATGTTTGTCGTCGGATTTATCGGTCACTCCGGCGTGGGTAAAACCACATTGGTGGAAAAAGTATTGGCACGGCTCGTGAGTCGCGGTCGCAGCGTCTCGGCAGTGAAAAGCTCGCATCACGGGCTCGATTTGGATACGCCGGGCAAAGACAGTTGGCGTTATCGCACGGCAGGCGCCAACGAAGTTGCTTTGGTGTGCGACAAGCGCTGGGCGTTGATGAAGGAGTGCACCGAAGAGGTGAAACTTTCCGAAATCGTCTCTCGCATGCAGCCGGTGGACATCATTTTGGTCGAAGGTTACAAAAGCGAAGAGGGCATTGCCCGTATCCTGGTGCATCGCAAAGGCATCAGCGAAGACGAATTGCTTTTGTCGCCGGGCGTTGTTGCGGTTGCCACCGACGATGAAAATTTAGTTGTTCCGGAAGGGATCGCCAAACTCGATCTCAACAGTCCCGGAGCGGTTGCCAATTTTGTTGTGACTCTAAAGGCCGACAGTGATCACCTATAACCAAGCATTAGAACTTTTCCTTGGCGACGCCAAGGCGATGACGCGCACCGAAACCGTCCCCACGCTTTATGCCGAAGGTCGTGTTTTGGCCCAAGACGTCGTCAGCCAAATCGACGTGCCCTTGTGGGACAACTCGCAAATGGACGGCTATGCCGTCAGAAGCGCCGACTTGGCCGGGGCTTGCGAAACCAATCCCGTGACGTTGCCCGTGAGCCAACGCATTCCGGCCGGTTCCGTCGGCACACCCCTTGTGCCCGTGACGACGGCGCGCATCTTTACCGGGGCACCCACACCCGAAGGGTGCGATGCGGTCGTGGCGCAAGAAGACGTGACGGTCAACGACAACGGCACCGTGACCTTTAAGGCGCCGGCGCCCATTGGTCAGTGGGTGCGCAGAAAGTCTTCCGACATTGCCCAAGGCTCTACCGTGGCAAAAGCAGGCGACACTCTCAAGCCCGCCGTCCTCGGTTTGATTGCGAGCGTGGGCGTGGGTTACGTTACCGTTTACAACCATCTGCGCGTGGCGGTCTTTTTCTCGGGCAGCGAGCTCGTTGCGCCCGGTGAACCCCTGCCCGAAGGCGGCATTTATAACTCCAACCGCTTTATGTTGCGCGCGCTTTTGCGTCGCATCGATTGCGAAGTTTATGACTTGGGCACCGTGCCCGATACGCTTGAAGCCACCAAAGAAGCTCTGGAGCGCGCCTCCAAGACGGCAGATGTCATCATCACCTCGGGCGGCATGAGCGTGGGCGAAGAAGACCACATCAAGCCCGCAGTGGAAAGCTTGGGCAAAATCGACATGTGGCGCGTGGCCCTTAAGCCCGGCAAGCCCGTGGCTTTGGGTGAAGTGGCCGGCGTTCCCTTTATCGGTTTGCCGGGAAATCCCGTTTCAAGCTTTGTGACCTTTTTGATGTTGGCGCGCCCCTATCTGTTGCGTTGCCAAGGTCGCAAGGATGTCATTGCCAAGCCTTTGCAGGTCAGAGCCGACTTTGAGCGCACCAAGCCTTGCGCACGCGAAGAGTTTGTGCGCGTCAGACGCAATGAAGCCGGCGGCTTGGACATTTACCACACGCAAAACTCTCAGGTGCTCACAAGTTGCGCTTGGGCAGACGGCTTGGTGGATATTCCGGCAGGCGGCCTCGTCGCCAAGGGCGATATTGTGACTTACTATCCGTTCGGGGAGTTGTTCGAGTGAAAATCACGGTGAAGTATTTTGCGCTTTTGCGCGAAGCGGTGGGAGTGAGCGAAGAAGTTGTCGACCTTCCTGAAAGTTCGGCGACGGTGGCCGATCTTCGTGCCTACTTGTCAGCCAAAGACGAAGCGCACAAAGTCGCTTTTGACAGCGTCAAGCGCATTCGCGCAGCCGTCAACGCCACCATGGTCAAAGACACGGCTGCCATTGCCGACAACGACGAAGTGGCGTTTTTCCCGCCCGTGACCGGAGGCTAGAAACCGATGGCACCGATCACGAAAATTCGTGTGGGACACGACGACTTTTGCGTGTCCGAAGAGTTGAAAAATTTGGAACGCCCGGAGCGTAAAGCCGGTGCTGCCGTGACCTTTTCCGGAATCGTGCGCGCCGACGGCGACGTCACGGAAATGGAGCTCGAACACTATCCGGGCATGACCGAAAAGAGCTTGGGCGAAATCGTGGAAAAAGCCCGCGCACGTTGGTCGATCGAAGACGTGGTGGTGATTCATCGCGTGGGCAAACTGGCCGTGGGCGAACAGATCGTCTTAACGATTGTGACGTCCGAACATCGTCGCGAAGCCTTTGAAGCCAGCGAATTCATCATGGATTGGCTCAAAACCGAGGCGCCGTTCTGGAAAAAGGAAACGCGTCCCTCAGGCGCTCAATGGGTCGATGCCCGTGAAAGCGACGATGCGGCCAAGGCTCGTTGGGAATAACAATGACACGCGACGGTAGTTTGCCGGCTGTGCTTTCGGCTGTCGCAAGCGGCGCTGCGATCGGCGCCGTTTTGCGTTGGGGCTTGAGTTACGGGTTAAACGGCAAATTTGCGCTACTGCCCGCCGGCACTTTGGTTGCCAATCTTTTGGGCGGATTTTTCGCAGGCGTCGCTTTGGCCTACTTTGCCATGCATGCGGAAGTTTCTCCTTGGGTGCGTTTGTTCGTTGTGACGGGGATTTTGGGCGGCCTAACCACGTTTTCGACTTTTTCGGCCGAGAACGTGACGATGTTGCTTGAAGGCGACTATTTGCGCAGTCTCACCCATGCGGCGGTGCATCTTTTCGGTTCCTTTGCCATGACCGCTTTGGGCTTTTGGTTGGTTCGACAGGTGGCTTGAGAAAATGAAACGATTGGCTTTGGTTTGTGTTTTGTGGGCGAGTTTGGTGAGTGCTACCGCAACGGCAAACGACGAAATCGAGGCATGCTGGGATACGGCAATGACCACGTACGATATGTTGGAATGCTCGGAAAAAGAGTGGAATGCCGTTAAAACTCGATATGACGTTATTGTTGCGCGAGCGATGAAATATGCGACATCTAGCGACGACGAATACTACAAGACATTATCCGAAGCCCTGCGCAAGGCCAATCGGGATTTCGAGGCTTATGCCAATAGCGAATGCGATGTGCAGGGGGCGATCTACAGCGGCGGTTCGATTGTTCCGTTAGCTGTCGGAAGTTGTTACATCACGCTTTACCGACAAAGGGCCGAGGCGCTTGAAGCCGACTTTTCGAAGAGAGCGGATGAGCCCTAATGATTTCGAACGAGTGCGTTTGAGTGAGAGTACTCTTTTGTGCAGTAGATGGATTCTTCAAAACTTATGAAACATTTTGCTTTGATTTGTGTTTTGGGTGTAAGTACCTTGAGTTTTTCCGCCGTTGCGGCCGATGCTTTAAGCGACTGCTATCGCAAGGCCGATACGGCGCCGGCCGTGCAGGCATGCCTGAAAAAAGAGTTCGATGCCGTCAAGGATCACTACGACGACGTGTTGGATCGCGTGATGAATTCGGCGCGCGAACTCGATCGCGTGCAACGCAAGAAAGTCGCTGTTAAGGCTCTGAACGACGCCAATAAAGCCTTTGATGCCTACGTCGAAAATCAGTGCGACTGGGTGGAGGCAAGCTATGGGTCAGGGAGCGGTGCCGGTGCGGCTGCCTTGGCCTGCCGCGTCAATTTGTATCGTGCCAGAGCCGGTGCGATGGATGCGCAATTCTTAACTAAGAACTGAAAGATCGGTTTGGTTGCGGCAAACAGGGCGTCCATTGCGGGCGCCTTTTTGTTGTCCGAAAAACACTGTGCCTACATCTACAGACATAGGCAGAAAAGAACATGTAACGACTAATTTCCGATATCATCCTTCTTTACAAACCCGAGGCGCATTTTCTCTTTTTCAAGTGCCTCATCGATGTTTAGGGTTAAGAAGGGGCCCCTTTCATGTTCAATGATTTCTTAGAGCGCTATTTCGGTCTGAAAGAGTGCGGTACGTCCGTTCGCCAAGAGTTTTTCGGCGGTTTGACCACTTTCGTTGCGATGAGCTACCTCATCTTCGTGGTGCCGTCGATGTTGGCCGATGCCGGCATGAATCGCGAAGCCGCCACGGCAGCTACGATCGTCGTGACGATTGCAGCGAGCGCCATGATGGGGCTTTTTGCCAATCTGCCGATTGCCGTGGGGCCCGGTTTGGGCATTACCGCTTACTTTGCGTATTACGTTTGCGGTCCCGCCGGTTTTTCCTGGCAAGCAGGTTTGGCTGCCGTCTTTATTTCGGGCGTCATTTTCTTTCTTTTGACGGTTACGCGTATTCGCCAGTTGATTGTGGACGCCATCCCGCATGACCTCAAAATCGCGACTTCAGCCGGTATTGGGTGCTTTATCGCTTTGATCGGTATGAAAAACTGCGGATTGATTGTGAGCGATGCTACGGGTCTTGCTTTGGGGAACGTTTCCAATCCCTCGGTTATTGTGGCAACTATCGGCTTTTTCGTCACTGCCGCCATGATGATTCGAAAGATTCCCGCAAGTATCGTGCTCGGTATTCTTTTGACTGCCGTGATGGGCTTTGCCTGCGGTTTGGGCAAGATCCCCGAAGGCAATCTTTTCTCGTTCGAGTTGCCCGACGTTTCCGGCACGTTTTTGGCATTGGACTTCGGTCAGGCTTTAAGTCACGGCTTGATTACGATCGTCTTTACGTTGTCGGTGGTGGACCTTTTTGACAACATCGGCTCTTTGATCGGTTTGACCCGCAAAGCCAATTTGGTGCGTCCCGACGGTAGCATCAAGAACTTGGAAAAGGCTTTCTTGACCGACTCGTTCGGTACGGTTTTCTCGGGTGTTGTGGGCACGACCACGGCCGTGCAGTATTTGGAAAGCGCTGCCGGTATTGCTGCCGGTGCTAGAACGGGTTTAAGCACTTTGGTGACGGCCGTCTTCTTTGCTTTGGCCATCTTTGCCATTCCGTTGGTAAGTGCTGTGCCGTCTGCGGCTACGGCACCGGCACTGATCATTGTGGGCGTTTTGATGATGCAAGACGTTGTAAACATTCGCTTTAACGAACTTCGTATCGCCATTCCGGCCTTTCTGATGATCTTGGGTATGCCGGTGACTTTTAATATTGCTACGGGGTGCGGGTTCGGTTTTATAGCCTATGTACTCCTGTCCTACGCCACCGGTCACTACCGTGAAGTCAAACCCACGATGGTGGTAATTTCTTTGGCGTTTGTGGTGAGCTTTGCGCTGCGCTAAAGCGCCTGATAAAACTTGAACAAAAACATTCGCCCGAGCCGGTTGTCGACTCGGGCGAATTGTTTTGGAATAGGCAAAAAATTTCCCCGTCAGGCGTATTTCGCTTGACGGGGATTGTCGGCTTAAGCCTGTTGTGACGGATTACTTGGCAACGACGTTGACAAGCTTGCCGGGTACAACGATCACTTTACGCACCGTGGCTTCGCCCACAAAGCGCAAAACGGCTTCGTTGGCAACGGCTGCGGCTTCGATTTCTTCCTTGGTGCTCGAAGCGGGCACGGTCATCTGACCGCGCAACTTGCCGTTGACCTGCAAGACGTAGAGTACTTCGTCGGCCACCAAGGCCTTTTCGTTGACCACGGGCCAAGGAGCATCGATCAACTCGGTCTTTTCGGTTTCGACAAAACCCAAATCCTGCCACAGAGCCGTCGTGATGTGCGGAGCGATCGGGTAGAGCACGCGCATCAAAATGGAGATGGCTTCGCGACGAGCGGCTTCGGACACGTCATCGGTACCCACAAAGCCCTCAATCGTATTCATCATCTTCATGGCGGCAGACACGACCGTGTTGTACTGCATGCGATCGAAGTCGGACTCGGCCTGCTTTAAGGTCGAGTGGATTTCGCGCAAGAAGTCTTTCACAGCCTTGGGCGCCGTTGCCAATTCAACGCAAGAGCCTGCGGCCTTGACTTCGGCTTGGTGCGCCACGCCCCAATTCCACATGCGGCGAAGGAAGCGGAACGAACCTTCGGCACCGGAATTGGACCAAGCGGCGGACTGATCGGGGGGACCGGCAAACATCACGAAAGTACGAGCCGTATCGGCACCGAAGCGCTCGATAATGTCACGGGGTTCGACCACGTTGTTTTTGCTCTTACTCATCTTTTCGATGCCGCCGCTCACAACGGGAAGACCGTCTTCTTTGCTCGTGACCTTGGAAGGACGCCCCTTTTCGTCGTATTCGATTTCGATTTCCGACGGGTAGTACCAACGCTTGTGACCGTCTTCGAGTTCGCGGTAGAAGCATTCGGCCGTCAGCATCCCTTGCGTAAAGAGGCGCTTAAACGGTTCGTCGAACTTCACCAAACCGAGATCGCGCATGACCTTGGTCCAGAAGCGAGCGTAGAGAAGATGCAGCACGGCGTGTTCGATACCGCCGATGTACTGATCCATCGGAGACCAGTAATCGTTGCGCTCGTCCACCATAGCGGTGTTGCAATCGGGCGAGCAATAGCGCATGTAGTACCAGGAGCTGTCGACGAACGTATCCATCGTGTCCGTTTCGCGACGAGCGTCGGCACCGCACTTCGGGCACTTGCAAGCCAAGAATTCTTCGCACTTGTTGAGCGGATTGCCAGAGCCGTCCGGAATCAGATTTTCGGGCAAAACGACCGGCAGGTCCTTTTCGGGAACCGGCACCGGACCGCAGTGCGGGCAGTTGATGATGGGAATGGGGGTGCCCCAGTAGCGCTGACGGGAAATACCCCAGTCGCGCAAGCGGAACATCGTCTGCTTCTTGCCCAAGCCCATGGCTTCCAAGTCGGCGGCAACGGCATCAATTGCTTCATGAATGTGAAGACCGTCGTACTTGCCGGAGTTGACGCAGTAGGGGTTTAAGGTCTTGTCACCGTACCATTCCTGCCAGGCGTCGGTCGAGAACGTTTCGCCGTCGACAGCCACGGACTGAATGATTTCGATGCCGTACTTCTTGGCAAAGGCAAAGTCGCGTTCGTCGTGTGCGGGCACAGCCATCACGGCGCCTTCGCCGTAGCTCATCAAAACGTAATTGCCGATCCAGACTTCGACCTGACGACCGTTTAAGGGGTGCGTCACGGTAAAGCCCGTGGCAATACCCTTCTTTTCCATCGAGGCCATGTCGGCTTCGGAAACAGAGCCCTTGGCGCATTCGGCAATGAAAGCCTGAAGATCGGGACGACCTTCGGCCAAGCGCTTGGCCAAGGGGTGTTCTGCGGCAATGGCCACAAAGGTCACGCCCATGATCGTATCGGCGCGCGTCGTATAGACGTTTAAAACCTTCTTTTCGCCGTCGATTTCATAGGGGAAACCGAAATTGACACCGATACTCTTGCCGATCCAGTGCTCCTGCATGCGGCGAACCTGTTCGGGCCAGCCGTCCAACTTTTCCAAGTCGGCCAAAAGTTCTTCGGCGTACTGCGTGATGCCGAGGTAGTAGCCCGGAATTTCGCGCTTTTCCACCTTGGCACCCGAGCGCCAGCCGCAACCGTCGATGACCTGTTCGTTGGCCAAAACGGTCTTGTCGACCGGATCCCAGTTGACGATCTGCGTCTTGCGATAGGCGATGCCGCGCTCGAGCATCTTCAAGAACATCCACTGGTTCCAGCGGTAGTATTCGGGCTTGCAGGTGGCCACTTCGCGCGACCAGTCGAATGCCAGCCCCAAAGGACGCATCTGAGACTTCATGTCTTCGATGTTTTGATACGTCCAAGCCGCCGGAGCAACCTTCTTGGAAAGCGCTGCGTTTTCAGCGGGCAGACCGAAGCTGTCCCAGCCCATGGGCGTCATGACGTTGTCGCCCTTCATGCGGCGATAACGATACAAGACGTCGTTAAGCGTGTAGTTGCGAACGTGACCCATGTGCAACTTACCCGAGGGGTAGGGCAACATGGAACAAACATAAAATTTGGGCTTTTCTTTGCCGTTAGCGTCAAGTGCGTGTTCGCGAGCGTGGTAAACGTCGTCGCGTTGCCACTGTTGTTGCACTTGAGCTTCAATTTCCTGAGGACTGTAAGTTTCGCGCATGGGCGCCTTTCCTGTAAGAGTCAGTGAGGATATCCGAAACTCTAAAGTATAAAACTTTCTAAGGATTCCGAGTAGCTTTTTGCGCACGCAAACGGCACAAAACGCGGGAAAAATCCGTTTGACGCTCGCTTTTGAGGTGCAAGAGCGACCGGAACTCTCGATTAAGAAGCGGCTCGCATTTCTATGCCGAGTTCGGACACTCGACGAATCACCGATTTGTTGGCGTAGCCGACCTCAAAAATGCCGGGCACGATGACCTTTTTTGGTGCGAGAATGCCGGCTTGAGTTAATAGAACCTCCGACTTAATCGGATCAACGATGTTCGCACCCTGCAGATCGTCGATGTAAACCGCTGCTGGAATCGAGAAATTCGGTTGTGCTCCTTGCTTAGTAAGCCGCGCCAAAAGTTCATTTCCGGGCAATTGGGAGAAATCGAATTGTGTCGTCGGGTTGCTCAAAAAATCCAAAACCATTTTTGGACAAAAGACGCTTGCAGACAGTCGATCGTCAAACGAATAGCCGCCGTAGTGCGCTTCGAGTTTTTCGAGAAGATCATCAACGGTCGTTTGCAGTTTTTGCGCTGCGGTCATCAATTGTTGGGCATAGTTTTCCCGAATTTCTTCCCGTGTGAAGCCCAACATGTCGGCGAACTTGGCCGAGCAGGAAATATCGGTGACGTTGTTCATCGATTGGAAAATGCCGGCATTGGGTAACTTCAGGACACCGGTCATGAAGAAAAAACGCAAACGCGCGTTGCACGACTTAATCACGGTATAAAGATACGAGAGAATGCGGCTCAATTCGGCAAAGAGCGCTGGATTGTCAAAGTGAGCCGTTAACGGTGCGTCGTATGCGTCAATGAGAAGTACCGTCGAGAGATCGTCTTGCGCGCCAAGAAAACTATAGAAGTCGCCGATCGGATTGTCGTCGGATAATGTCATGTCGATACCGCGAGCTTTGGCGGCGTTGTTGGCCATCAGTGCAA
>JAUNOJ010000297.1 GCA_030531135.1 Sutterellaceae bacterium
CAAACTGACCGTTCACGGAAAATTGGGGCACGTGGCCTATCCGCATTTGGCCGAAAACCCCATTCACCGTGCCGCGGGTTGGATTGCCGAATTGAGCGCCCGTCAGTGGGATCAAGGCACCGAGCATTTTCTGCCCACTTCCTTTCAAATTTCCAACATCAACGCGGGCGTGGGAGCCGTCAACGTCATTCCGAGCGAATTGACGATGCTCTTTAACATTCGCTTCAATACGAATTGGTCGCACGACACCCTCATTGCCGAAATCGAATCTTTGGCAGACAAATACGATTTGAAGGCCGATTTCGAATGGAAGCGCTCGGCCAATCCGTTTGTGACGACGCCGGGCGCCATGACCGAAGCGCTGAAAGCGGCGATCGTTGCGCGCACGGGTGTGACGGCGAACCTCAATACTGCAGGCGGCACGTCGGACGCGCGCTTTATCAGCCGCATCAGCCGCGAAACGGTGGAGTTCGGTCCCATGAACGCCACCATCCACTCCATCAACGAATGTGTCGGCATCGACGAACTTGAAGCCTTGACCGACATTTATACCCAAGTGATTGCAAACCTTTTGACCGAGACTAGAGGGAATTGAATAAAAATGATTGATCATCACCACCACCCTGTCGTTGCCAACCTCAACACCGTGTGCGATTGCGTGCGTTGGGCCATGTCCGAAATGGAGCGCAACGAAATCGATCTCGGCCACGGCACCGCCGACTATTGGGAAGAAGCCACCTTTTTGGTGATGCGTGCTTTAAAGCTTCCCTTTGATCGCTTGAGCTCTTTTTGGGGCGCGCATTTGACGCCCGAAGAACTCGAAGAAGTTTTGACCTTGGTCGATCTGCGCGTGCATTTGAAAAAGCCTGTGCCCTACCTCATCAAAGAAGGTTGGTTGTCGGGGCACGCCTTTTATGTCGACGAGCGTGTTTTAATCCCGCGCTCCTTTATTGCCGAGCTTTTGGAAGAGGATTTGGCGCCTTGGGTCGCCGATCCCGAATCGGTCACCTCCGTTTTGGATATGTGTACCGGCAGCGGCTGTTTGGCCATTTTGGCAGCCGAACGTTTTTATAACGCCGAGGTCACCGGTGCCGACATCAGTGCAGACGCCTTGGAAGTTGCAAAAATCAACCGCAAGCGTTTTGGTCTGGAAAACGATCTTGAACTCGTTCAAACCGACCTGTTTGAAAACCTTGAGGGTCGCAAGTTCGATTTGATCATTTCCAATCCTCCGTACGTGACGCAGTCCGCCATGGACGAGCTTCCCCAAGAATATCGCCACGAGCCGGCCTTGGCTTTGGGTGCGGGCGATGACGGGATGGACATCATGCGCCGCATGATGCCGGCTTTGAAAGAACATTTGACCGAAGACGGTGTCGCCATCATTGAAATCGGCGACGGCCGCGAAGCTTTTGAAGCCATTTGGCCGGACGTACCCGTGACGTGGCTCACCACCAGCGGGGGCGACGACATGGTCTTTGCCGTGTATGCCAAGGACTTGGCAGGATTGGATTTATAAGATTTCGTCATGCTTCGACTCACGGACGTCACCATTGCACGCGGCACGCGTGAACTCTACTCTCATGCCTCGGTTGTGGCTTCCACGGGCGAGCGCGTCGCCTTGGTGGGCGAAAACGGCTGCGGCAAGTCCTCATTGTTTGCAGCCATTATCGGTGAATTGGCCCCCGAAACCGGCACGATCGACGCGCCCGACCGACAACGCATCGCGCATGTGGCGCAAAGCGTCACCGAAACGGAACTCAACTGCATGGACTATGTCTTAAGCGGCCACAAACCTTTGATGGCTGCCAAGGCAGAACTCGTTGCCGCCGCGCAATCGGGCGACGCCATGCGCGAAGCCGCTGCCGCCGCAACGCTTGCAGAATTAAACGAAGGCGCCATCAAAGCTCAGGCCCACACCGTGATGGCCGGTCTCGGTTTTTTGCCCGCGGACGCCGATCGTCAGGTCAAAACGTTTTCGGGCGGCTGGCGCAACCGTTTGTCGCTTGCCCAAGCGCTGATGTGCCCGGCCGATTTGTTGCTTTTGGACGAACCGACCAACCACTTGGACATGGACAGCCTCATTTGGTTGGAAGCTTGGATTAAGCGCATCGATTGCACCACCATCATCATCAGCCACGATCGCGAATTTTTGGATCGCGCCGTGCAAACGACGTGGGCGATTGAAAACGGCGAGTTGACGCGCTACGCGGGCAACTACTCGTTTTACGAAATGCAAAGCGTGGAAAAACTGCGCCAGCAGGAAGCCGCACGCAAGGCCTACGAACGAGAAGCCGCACACTTAACGGCCTTTATCGAGCGATTTCGCTACAAAGCCACCAAGGCTCGCCAAGCGCAAAGCCGCATCAAGATGCTCGATAAGCTTGAAGTCATTGAACCGGTGCGTGCCGCGCGTCAATGGCGTTTTCGCTTTGCCGAACCCGAGCGCACGCCCGAACAGTTGGTGGTGC
>JAUNOJ010000025.1 GCA_030531135.1 Sutterellaceae bacterium
GCCAACCGCTTGTGTACTTCGAGTGAAATCGCCGCTTATGAGACGATGAAACTCGGTTACACCAACGTCATGCAGATGCCAGAAGGCATTTACGGATGGAAAATGAGCGGTCGCCAGTACGAACTGCCTTAAGATTACGTTGGATTACGTCGAAGACGTGACAAAAACATTTGAGTAGAAGTTTTATGTTTACCCTGAAAAAAATCGTGTTGTGCTCCTGCGCTGCTTTGTGTGCGAGCTCTATGGCCTTTGCCGCAGGCATCGAAACGCAGCAGGACAAGGAAGCTTACAGCATGGGGGCTTCTGTCGGTAACTACGTGGCCGAGCAAATCGCCTCTCAGACCAAAATGGGTGCCAAGGTTGACGCCGCACTTGTTGCCAAGGGCTTCGAAGAAGCTTTGGCCGGCAAGAGCCAGTTGACCAAGGACGATGTGGTCAAGTACCTCAACAGTCGTGCCGAAAAGCTCAACAAGCTTTACGAGGCAGCCCAGAAGAAGTTGGCCGAGGAAAATTCTGCAAAAGCCAAAGACTTTTTGGCCAAGAACGCCAAGAAAAAGGGCGTGAAGACCACTGAGTCCGGCTTGCAGTACGAAGTGCTCAAGGCCGGTAAGGGTGAAAAACCCAGAACCGAAGATGTTGTCACGGTGGATTATGTCGGTACTTTGATGGACGGTACGGTTTTCGAAAGTACCTATGAAACCAAAGAACCCGCACGCTTTGTTTTGATGAGTGTGATTCCCGGACTCGAAGAAGGCATCCGCATGATGGAACCCGGTGCGCGCTATCGTTTCACGATTCCCGCGAACTTGGCATACGGTGCGGACGGCGCAGGTCAGATTCCTCCGGAATCTCCCCTGGTTTTCGAGTTGCAATTGGTCAAGGTTGAGAAAGTCAAAGCTCATTCGAACTTTGGCAATGCCAATCTGAAAGGAATGGTCAGCCCTCACTAATCTGAGGTTTGTCCAAGCTCTTTAAAAAGCAGGGAGTTAGATGAACGGTTTAACAGCTTTGATAGCTGCGGTTGTTGTCATTGTCGCAGTCGGTGCGATTATCTATCGCACCGTCTGTGGCCGCACGACAAAAAACACACTGTTCATCGCGAGTTTCACCGGGCTCGTTCTTGTCGTCAGTGTTTGCTTGTATGCAACGCTCGGGCGATGGTCCGATTACGGCGTGAAAAAAGTCGATGAAGAAACCGACTATTTGCTCACCGCCAAGATCACGCAAGCTCAAAGGCAAGTGAAAAACATGCCCAAGAGCCTGACGGCACAACAGGAACTGGCTCAGGCCTATCTCGAAGCCGGTCGATATAAAGAAGCAGCCGAAACGTATGACGTCTGTCTGACGTTGGGCGGGGACCAAATCGACCTCATGGGTAAAAAGGCATATGCCCTTTACTACAGAGACGGCAGAAAGATCGGTGAAGAAACTCGACAATTGATCGATACGATTCTGGCCAAGAATCCTTTGGAAGTTCAAACCAGAATGCTTTTGGGACAGGATGCTTTCATGCACGAACGTTACCAAGAAGCGATCGGTCAATGGAAAATGCTTCTGGATTCAGGAGCGGCTCCCGGGCAAAGAAGAGCCCTTGAAAACGCGATTGCCAATGCCGAGCAAAAGGCTCGGATGAAGGACTAATTGGTGGATTTTGACCGAATAAGGACAAAATCTGTCTGTGGAGAATATTGTGAGCGAAAAGATCGACAGGAGAAAATTTCTCGCTGGTGCCGGTGCTGCAAGCTCTTTGCTCGTGCTCCCGTTAGCGGGTTGCGGTACGGGCGGAAAGCAGGCCGGTGGCGATCAGCCGCACTATGCGATGGTCTTTGACCAGAACAAGTGTGTCGGTTGTCGCGACTGCCGAGATGCCTGCAATGAAACGAACAAGTTGCCCAAGGGCCGCTCTCGTTTGTTGCTCGAATTGCAGGGTGGTAAGGTCGAAGGCGAACGCGGTTATGCCGCCGAACGTCGCTACGTTCGTGTTTCTTGCCAGCAGTGCAAGGACGCGCCTTGCGTTACGGTTTGCCCGACGGGTGCTGCCTATCGCGATGCCAAGACCGGCATCGTGACGATGGATCCCAGCAAGTGCGTCGGTTGCAAGTACTGTATCGTGGCTTGCCCCTACAACGTACGTTATATCAATGAGGAAACCAAGGTTGCCGACAACTGCGACTTCTGCCTGCACTCTCGTTTGGAAAAGAACGAAGAACCTGCATGCGTGGAAAGCTGCAAGTACGACGCCTTGATCTTCGGTGACATCAAGGATCCGAAGTCCTATGTAAGCAGACTGTTGGCCGTGAAGGATTCCGTGCGCATTCGCCCGGAACTCGGCACCGAACCCAGCCTGCGCTACATTCCCATTGTTAAGAAAGGAGTGTAAAGATGGACATGAACTTTACACTTGGCTTGACACAGGGTATCAGCTGGCCGTGGCCCATCGCCCTCTATCTGTTTTTGGCAGGTATTTCGGGCGGTGCAGTGGCAGTAGCCATTATTCTGAACCTGTATCGTAAGCAGACTGCGCAGAACACGCCGGTTTTGAAGGCTGCAACGCTCATTGGCGCTGTGACCATCATCCTCGGTATGGTTTGCTTGGTCTTGGACTTGACCAATCCGCTGGTTTTCTGGCGCATTTTGGTTTATTACAACCTGACCTCGGTGATGAGCTTGGGCGTGATCGCTCTGCTCTTCTACATCCCCTTGGTCTGCATCCTCACGCTGGTTGCACTTCGTCAGGAAGTGAAGAACAGTTTCTTGGGGTTCCTCGACGGCTTGATCGGCTGGTTTGACAGCCATCGTTGCGGTCTGCAGTGGATCGTGTTGGTGCTCGCACTGACGATCTGCGCATACACGGGCTTCCTCATCTCTGCTCTGATCCGCTTCCCGTTGATCAACCAGGCTGTGTTGCCGGCTTTGTTCGTCGCCTCCGGTCTTTCTGCCGGTGCCGCCGCTGCCAAGATGATTGCTGTCGGTGTGTTCGGTGACGACGCCCATAGCGCAGACTTGAAGTTGTTGCACGGCGCCGAATGGCCGATTATGGCTGCCGAAGCATTGTGCATCTTCATGATCGCTGTTGCTTTGATCAGCGGCAACGCTGCAGCTCAGGTCGCTGCTCAGGCCTTCTGTACGGGTCCGTGGGCAACCGAGTTCTGGGTCGGTGTGGTTGGTGTCGGCTTCATTTTGCCGATCCTGTTTAACTTCATGAAGGCAAGTGCCGCGACGCTTTATCTGTCCGGTCTTGCATCTGTTGCCGGCATGATGTGCTTGCGACTCTTCATCCTGTACGCCGGCCAGCTCTATAGCCTCTAAGCTGTGTGAGTTGACATAAGTCAGTGAAGGGCTTCGGTCCGCACGCTACTCGTAGTGGTGCGGCCGGGGCCTTTTTCCATATCAAAATCTTGAATTCGTCTTTGTGGAAGTTTGATCCATGGTCAAAAAATTGATGTTAACAATGCTGGGTGCCTTGATGCTCGGTGTCGGGCTTCAAAACGCAACGGCTGCGCAACCAGATGCCGTTGCACTCACGGAAAAAGACCAATGTGCCTCTTGCGGGATGTGGGTTACCCGCTATCCCGGTCCCAAGGGCGAAATGATTCAAGAAGACGGCTCGGCTTTGAAATACTGTTCGGCTCGCGGCATGGCCTGCGAGTATTTAAAGTTGGATTCAGCCGCTCAGATTAAAGTTAAAGCGCTGTATGTACACAATGCCCACGGCAACGATTGGAAAAAGCCCGATGATGCGCTTTTTATCGATGCCAAAGAGGCTTGGTACGTTTACGGCTCCTCCATGAAGGCCGTGATGGGGCCCTCGTTGGCGCCCTTTGCCGATCGCGAATCGGCTCAAGCTTTTCAAAAACAATACGGCGGGACGTTGTATCGTTTCGAGGATTTGACCCGAGAAATTCTCGGTTGTAAAGAACGCAATTGAAACTGTTGCCATGAAAAAAGTTTTCGTCATTTTGGCTGCAGCCGGCGTACTCTTGACCGGTTGCGGGGAAGATTCCAAAAAGCAAACCTTTACGCCGGTTGCTTTTGATGCGCACGACAGATGCAATCTGTGCGGCATGGTGATTTCTCACTACGAAGGTCCCAAGGCAGAACTTTTCATCAAGGGCGCCGAAGACACGGCTGTGAAATTTTGCTCGGGACGCGATGCGTTTACTTTTGCCCTGCAGCCTGAAAATGCCCGTCGTTTGCTCGCGTTTTTCGTGCACGATTTAGGTGAGACCTCTTGGGCCATGCCCGAGGATAAGGCGCTCATTGATGCAACGAAAGCAACCTATGTTTACGGACACGATCAAGCCGGCGTGATGGGCAACGAACCTGCGGCATTTTCGACCAAAGAAAGCGCGCAAGCCTTTGTCGAAAAGCACGGCGGCAAGATCTATTCTTATGCCGACATCACGTTGGAACTTCTCGACAAATAATCGGTGATCGGCGTGAAGACGAGACATTGTTTGTTCGCGGTGACTTTCTTGACGGCAATGCTCGGCACTGCCGAGGCTGCGCATATTCGCGTCACGCCCGCCGACGATGTTGCCAAGATTGTGGAGTCCGCCAAAGAGGGCGACGTCATCGAATTTTCGCCCGGCGTCTACAAGACCAATCTTGTCGTGCGTACTTCCGTCACATTGACCGGAACGCACGAGGCCGTGATCGACGCTCAAGGCAAGGGCTCGGGCATCATGGTGCGCTGGCCCAAGGCACGCGTTGAAAATCTGACGGTGAAAAACTTCGGCGCGAGTCTTTACGATCGCAATGCCGGGGTGCGCGTCACCGACGGGGCCGACGATGTCGTGATTAAAAACATGGTGATCGAGGGACCGGCCTTCGGGATTCGTGCCGACCGATTAAATCGCTTGACTGTCGAAGATTGCAAAATTACCGGGATTGCCAAAAAGAAACTTTTGGATCGCGGCGACGGCGTTTATCTCAATTATGTGCGCTACCCCAAATTGACGGGCAACGTCGTCAAGGACACGCGCGACGGATTTTATTTTGAAAACGTCGACGGCAGCGTTTCGCGCGAAAATGCTTTTTCGGGTGGCCAGTACGGCATTCATTACATGTATACCAGAAACGATTCCGGGTATGACAACTTCACGACGGGAGCCGTGGGCGGGTACGCCTTGATGAGTTCAAGACAAGTGAAGCTTGAGCGCAATACGGCCGTCGATTCGGTGGAATTCGGCATCTTGGTCAACGTCTGCGAGCGATGCACCGTAACCGGCAATCGTGTCGAGGGCGTCTACAACCCCAAGGGCAAGGCCGTTTTGGATACCGAAGGCAAGGCGCTTTTCATCTACGGACCCGGTGCAAGCACCGTGACCGGCAACTACTTTGCCGATGCGCAAATCGGCGTGGGCGTGGCCATGGGCGGCGAGGGTGTGAAGATGAGTCAAAACGCTTTTGTGGACAATCGCATTCAGGTGCGCTATGTCGGCAAAACCGCTTTGGAGTGGAGCGTTGCCGGCAAAGGCAATTATTGGAGCACTTTTATGGGGTGGGACTTTGACGGCGACGGATTGGCCGAAAAGCCCTATCAGCCCAACGACAGCCTCGATCGCATTTTCTGGATTTATCCGGAAGCCCGTTTTTTGATGGACAGTCCCGTGGTGGCATTGCTGCGTTGGCTTGCCCTGCAGTTTGAAATTGATCGCGGCAAAGGTATCACCGACAGTCATCCCTTGATCAAGTGTCCGGAAATTGTGGGCGCTCAAGGCCGTTTTGCATCCGGATTTCCCCATGCCGATGCGTCCCAATCAACCGCTCCGTAAGCCCAAGGAAAGAATCATGACCGAAATTGCAGTCGTCTGCGAAAACCTCGTTTTCAAGCGCGCAGACAGAGCCTATTTGGACGATGTGACGTTTTCTTTACCCCAAGGCAAACTCATGGGGTTGATCGGACACAACGGTGCCGGCAAGTCGACGTTGCTCAAAGTCATTTTGGGACTGTTAAAGCCTTTTTCGGGCACTGTAACAGTGTTGGGGAGTCAACCGGGTACTCAACCCTTACAGGTGGGGTATTTGCCCGAGAACGTGAGTTTTTACAATCACATGACGGTGCAAGATCACCTCGATTACTTTGCGGGTTTAAAACGCGTAAATGCCGCTCGCATCCGAGAGCTTTCCGACGAGTTGGGGTTGGCAGAGGTGGCCAAACAAAAACTCGGACAATGCTCCAAAGGCCAAAGACAACGTTTGGGCTTGGCGCAAGCACTGTTGACGCGCCCCAAACTGTTGATTTTGGACGAACCCACCGTGGGGCTTGATCCGGCAGCTTCTCTGTTGATGTACCGAGAGCTTTCGAAGCTTCGCGACTCGGGCTGTTCGGTGATTGTCTGTACACACGAATTGGCGTTGGTGGAGTCGTATTTGGATACGGCGCTTTTATTGGCCCACGGCAAGATGCGTGCTTTCGGGGCGTTGCATGAATTGAGTCGTCAAGCCGATTTGCCGGTCAGTGTTTTGCGCGTGGGCAATGCCCAAGCTTTGAAAGACGATCGTTTTGCCGGTTGCGTTGTCGGCGACGGTTTGCGCGTACCCGAACATCGCTTGAGCGAGGTGCTGGAAATCTTAACGCAGACGTATCGTTGCTTTGATTTTGAAGTAAAAAAAGCCGATCTCGGCGAAATTTTCAGGCACTTTGTGCTTGAAGACCAAACGGTCAAGGGGAAGTAAAAAATGTCGAGCATTTTGATTGTGGCGAAAAAAGAATTTCGCGATTGCTTGGCAAGCCGTTGGCTGGTCTTCGGCTCGCTTTTGTTTGCCATTTTGTCGGTGGCGGTCTTTTTCGGAACGGCGGCCATCGGCGGCTCGTTACAGTATCAGCCCTTGGCAACGGTCATGAGCTCATTGCTGAGTTTGACGGTGTTTTTGTTGCCGCTCTTGGCGCTTTTGTTGTGTTACGACGCTTTTGTGGGCGAAGACGAATCGGGCACGCTTTTGTTGATGCTCACTTATCCGATTTCCCGCACCCAATGGCTTTTGGGCAAGGCTCTCGGTCAGGGCGCGGCGCTTTTGGCTGTTTTGGTTTTGGGCTTTTTGGCTTTGCCGGTCATTCAGCTGGCTTTGGCCGTGCCGTATTCGATGGCCGATCTCTTGAAATCTTTGGCTGTGCTGGTCGTCAGCGGCTGGGGCTTGGGCGTGATTTTCATGCTCGTTGCCTACTGGGTGAGCTTGTCGGTTCGTCACAAAGCGCAGGCTTTGGCATTGCTTTTGGTCGTGTGGTTCGTTTCGGTTCTTCTTTACGATTTGGCTCTGTTGGTGATTTCGGTGGCCGGTGCCGACTTCTTTAGCCGCGAGACGCTCACGGCTTTAATGCTTGCCAATCCGGCGAGCGTCTTTCGACTGCTCAATCAGTCCGTGCTCGGCGTCGTGACCTTCAAGATTCCTTCGGTCGGCGTCTTGGCAGGCGTACTCGCGGTTTGGATTGTTGTGCTCTTTGCGATTTGCCGAACGGTTTTTGTCAGAAGAAAACTGTGAGACCTTCAGCGCAAAACAAGGAAAATTCGCTAAAGTAATTTATTGATTTTTACCTTCGAAAGGAAAGCATCTTGATTCCCGAACTCGGACATTTTCTTTTGGCGCTTGCCGCGATTGCAGCCCTTTTCGGCGCCGCCGCCGTGTATTGGGGAATTCTGAAAAGCCGGACAACCTGTTCGGGGCTTTGGCGATTCGTCACACCCGTGACCGCCCTGTCTTTGACGGCGAGTGCCGCCACGTTGATCTACGCGTTTTTGACTGATGATTTTTCGGTGCGCTACGTGGCCGATCACTCCAACACGCAGTTGGAGACGATTTATAAGTTTGCCGCACTCTGGGGCAGTCACGAAGGCTCGATGTTGCTGTGGGTTGTCTTGATTGCCTTGTGGGCTTTGGGTGCCGGGCTTGCCAATACGCTTCGCACGCATGACGACGAGTTGATGGCCAAAATTCAGTGCGTCATGCTCTTTATTGTGGGGCTCTTTAGCGCCTTTTTGTTGGCAACATCCAATCCCTTTATCCGCAACCTTCCGTTGGTGCCGCCCGAAGGGCGAGATTTGAATCCGATTTTGCAAGACATCGGCATGATTTTGCACCCGCCCGTGCTTTTTATGGGCTACGCCGGTTTGGCGCTTTGCTTTGCCGCAGCCGTTGCTCTGCTTTGGAAGGGCGAATGGTCCAAAACGGCGCTGCGGTTTTGCACCGTTTCGGTCATCGTCACTTGGATCTTTTTAACGGCGGGTAACGCCCTGGGTTCTTGGTGGGCTTATACCGAACTCGGTTGGGGCGGTTGGTGGTTCTGGGATCCTGTGGAAAACGCTTCCTTTATTCCGTGGCTGGGGACGTCAGCCTTGTTGCATGCACTTTTGATGGCGTGCTACAAAGGTGAAATGAAACGCCTGTGCGTGGCTTTGATGTTGGTGTGCTTTGCGTTTTGCTTGCTCGGCACCTTTATCGTACGCTCGGGCGTGATGGCATCCGTGCACGCCTTTGCTTCGGATCCCAATCGCGGTGTGGCGATCATGGTCGTATCTCTTTTGGTCTTGGTGCCGGCCCTCGTCTTGTATTGCCTGCGCATCGATCGCGTCTGCCAAAAGAGCGAAGCCGAATTGACCAACGCCGATATTTTGATGACGGCTGGCGTCTATCTGCTTGTTGTTGCCACCGTGGCCGTTTTGATCGGCACCGTCTATCCGCTTTTCCACGACATGTTGGGCTTGGGCAGTCTGACGGTGGGGGCGCCCTACTTCAACAGTTTCTTTGCACCGATGACAATCATTGCCGCAGCGATGATCGGCGTCGTTCAGTTGATGCGTTTGAAAGAACTGTGGCCTGCGGTGCTGTGTGCAAGTTTGACCGTCGGTGCATCCGTGGTGGCCGTGTGTTTGACCGAGCCGCGAGACACTTGGATGACGTTGGCGGGGTTTGCCGGTGCCTTTTGGATTTTCTTTACGTTGATTGCCAACCTTTTTGCCGGCAAAGCGAGAATGACGGCAGCCGCCTTGACGGCGCATGCGGCTGTGGCCGTGTGCATGATCGGCGCCACGGGATCGACCCAATACGAACAAGAAGCCCTGGTGCGTATGGCGCCCGGCACGGGGCGTCCGATGGCAGACATTGTCTTTGTGCATACCGATACTTATAAGGTCAACACACATGCGTACTTTGGCGACGCTGCGCGCATCGAAGTGTTGGATGCTAAGGACGAGACGATGGAAACGGTTCTGTTTCCGATGCGTCAAACCTTTATCAGCACCGGCATGCAGATGTCGGCGGCAGGCATCCGTCATGGTTTGTGGCGAGACTATTACGTTTCGATGGGCAATCAACTCTCGCAAACCGAGTGGCTTGTGCGCTTGAGTATCAAACCTTTGGTGAGTTGGCTTTGGTTGGGGGCGGCCTTGATGATGCTCTCGGGTGTTTTGGTTTTGGTGCGCCGTCGCAAGAGTTTTGAAATGAGTGAGGAGTCGACCCGATGACAATGCGAAAGAGCTTTAAGAACTGGCTTTGGGTTGTGTCCTTTGCGTTGACGGCGGTTTTGACTTCGCAAGCTTCACTGGCGCAAAGTGCACCTGCCGCACAAAATCCGCAGACCGAGCAAAGTGCAACTAAACCGGCCGGTTTAAGCGGAAAGGCGCTTTATGACGAAGCTATTTCGATTTCCAAACTGTTGCGCGATCCGGCCTCTGCCAACTACACGCTGTTTGATTCGGAAAGTGCGATTGCCGGCGAACTGAAAGCGCGTATTTACGAGATGTTGCGCGAAGGTAAAACCAGGGAAGAGATTTTTGATTTTATGGTGGCTCGCTACGGCGAGATGATTCGCTACGAGCCCGACTTCAATGCCAAGACGGCGCTTCTTTGGATGGCGCCTTGGGCAGTGTTGATCGCCGGCGACGTGCTCCTTGTTTTGAGAATGCGTCGGCGTGTCAAGAAATAAGCCGATTGGCACTACGAACACGAATTTGCTAGGAGAAAAAACAATGAAAAAGACACTTTTGATGTGCGCTATGCTCTTGGGCTTGCAGTGCGCGACAGTGGGCTCGGCCGTGAGCGCCGATCTTCCGGGCTTTCAGGTCAAGACCTGCGAAAACGGCGATCCCATTGCCGAAAAGCCGGGCGTGTTGCTCGACTTCATCGAACTGCGTCATGCGCGCGGGTTTTCCAAGGCCGTGCTCAAGGACCTGGAAGGCAAGAGCCATGCTTTAAACGGCTATAAGGGCAAGTTGGTAATGGTCGACGTTTGGGCGACGTGGTGCGAACCCTGCATTCGCTCGTTGCCGGCCATTAAAAAGCTCCAAGATCGCTACAACAACGATCCCAAGAGCGATATTCAAATCGTGTCGGTCTCGGTGGACAGGACCGTAGACGAAGTGAAGAAATTCCTGAAGTTGCACAATATTCAAGGTTTTGATTCTCTCATCGATCCGCAGCAGCTCTTGGGCAACGACATGCCCATGGACGTGGTTCCGTCCGTGTTTATGGTGGACGGTCAGGGCAATTTGGTCGGGTTTGTTCGCGGCTTCGTCGATTGGGCCGACGATTCGGTGCACGGCTATTTGACCGCCTTGGCAAAGAAATATGCCAAGCGCGACGGTGACATCGTGAACTGATATTGACCTTTTCGGATCAAAGAAAACGAGGCATCGGAAAAAATTCCTTGCCCCGTTTGCTTATTGCGAAATTCGTCAGAAGCTGAAGAAGTCTTTGACGCTTTGCCACAAACTCTTCGTTTCTTCCTTGGGTTTGGGCGTTTCGGTGGGCTTAGCCACTTCCACAGGGGGCTTACCTTGCGCACGGCGCAGTGCCGTATTGGCTTGGGTCCATCCGAATTGCCAGTGCGGTGCGGAAGCCAAACCGGAAATGTCAGCCGTGATATGCACCGACGGAATGCCGTGCATGGGCGAGAACGTGTTTTGAACGTTGGCTTTGAGTTCGCCGGTTTGCAAATTGACGACGGCCTGAGCGGAAGACTTCAAAGCGATGCCGCGAGCGGAGATTTTGGAAATCGTCATCGTGACGCCGTCGATGTCGACATTGGCCGTGGCTTCGTCCAAAGCGGTTTGAGCGCCCTGGCGCGTCACTGCCTCTTCACTGCCGGCACCGACAATAAAGTTACGGGCGGCTTGCGCGTCCACGCCGTTGTATGCGGCACGCAAAACACGAACCTGTGCCTGACCTTTGAGCGTTGTCGGATCGTCGCCCGTACCCGACAGGGTCAAATGGCCGCTCGTGACACCCGAAAGGGTCGGTGCGGTTTCAAAACCTGTGAGAATCTTGGCTAAGCTTACGCCGTCCAACTTACCTTCAAAGTTCCAAGAAGTATCTTCGTTAAATTCGCCGTTACCGGTCAGACGGCCGTCAGCGGTGTTGACGATCATATCGGTGAGCGTGGCCTTGCCGTCGAATAAGGCCAAATCGCAGTGCAGTTGCGTGGCCGAAAGCTGACGCCACAAAATCTGACCGACACGCAAAGAACCGTCGAAATTGACTTTGTGCATCCAATCGAGCGACTGGAATGCCGGAACGGTGGCGGTATTGATTTCGCCGATCATCAATTCGCCGGCAAACTTCGGCTGAGACAATTGCGAAACGACGCCGTTATAAGAAAACGGCGCATTGGCAAATGAGCCCGATAAGCCCACTTTGGCAGAGTCGGCGACGTGATCCACATGGATAAAGCCTGAAAGCGAGGCGGCAAAGTCGACCGGCAACGTCGGATCTCCCGTGACCGTCACGCGAGAGGCAAAGTTTTCCAAGTCGGTTTTGTGATTGACAAGATCTGCTTTGACAGCGCTCGTGATTTCCAGAGTCGTGGTGCGCGTTTCGCTTTCCTTGGCGTAGGACAAACGCAATTCGGGGCTTTCAAAAACACCCGGACGGAGTCTGAAGTCCACTGCACCGAGGTGCACGTCGCCCGAGAGTTGTTGCGGACGAGAAAGTGCAGCCGTGGCGTTGTTGCCCGAAACTTCTTCATCCTTAAAACGGATGCGATCGGCCGTTGCGACAACCGTGAAAGGTTCGGAAGCAATCGTCGTTTCACCCGAGAAACGCACGTCTTCAAAGACGACATAGCGGTCTTGAGACGAAATGGTGAGCGTGCCCTTGGCAGAAAAAGCGCCCGAACTTGTTTCCGGATTAAAGCTCAGGAAAATGGCTTCATTTTGAATAAAGTCGGGAGCTGCGGCATAAACGGGGTCGATCCCCAGTGTTTGCCACAAGGAAACGGTCGGCTCGGCAGGCGTTTCCGGAACTGTGGCAGGCGCCGTTTCATCGGTTGGCTGACTCGTTTGGTCTTGAGCCGGCGTTTCTACAGACGGAGTATTGGCGTCGGTCGGAGCCTGTGCCGGTGCTTCGACGTTTTCGGGCGCTTCATTGACATAAGCCTTGTCGGAATCGATGGGGGCTTTGTCGCTCGTTTCGGCAACGGAGTCTTCTTCCGGTGTTTGTTCCGAGGCAGATTGCGGAGCCGTTTCGGGAGCGCTTTCAGGGGCTTGTTCTTGTGTTTCGGGCGTTACGACCGGTGCCGTTTGTTCTTGATTTTGCGGCGCTTCGTATGTTTTTTGCGCGGTTTCATCGGACACGGCAGGTGTCGTTGTAGAGATATCTGCGGTTGTTAAAGGGTCGAAACGAGCGGAAATTTCAAAGGGGGTGGTGACTTCCGGGGAGAACTTGCCCATCGAGACATAAAGGTCTGACAAGCGATAGCCGTAATGCGTTTCGTGTGCCGTCACCGTCAAATCGAGTTTGGCGTTTTTAAACGTCACCGATTGGATGCGCAGATCGTCGGGGAATTTGATATTGGCAAAGGTGGCGTCGAAAAGGGCGTTTCCCGACAGTTGCGGTACGTCGAGCTTGCTTTCCAAGCCGGTTACGACGGCTGACTGCACCTGCACGGCACCCAAGGCCAGCGACCACATCGAAACTTCGGCTTGGATGCCTGCCACGCGACCGATCACGACTTCCGGATTGTCTTTTTCAACAAAAGTCATGGCAGGCAGTTGCACCTGCATGGAACTCATGCGCGAAACTTTCACCGGGCCGTCGAAAACGACGGTTGCGCCCAAAGCTTTGGCCGACAAATCCTCTACGGTCTTTTTTACGGAGTCTTCGTTGACGCGATAAAAAAGAGCCGCAATAACACCGGCCACGGCCAGCGCGATAACAACGATGAAAATGAGCGCAAAGCGCAAAAGTCTGTTGGCAAACATAGCGGTAAAGAGAAGTCAGATAACGAGTTTGCCATATTTTGGTCGGCTTGGCGCACTTCGATTGTCGCGACCTTATCCCAAAGCGAAAAACCGTTGTGTTTTTGGCAAAAAGAAGCGTGAGAAATTAAGGGTTTTTCCCGTGTAACAAGGATCGTTCTCATTCACTCCGTGAACTGGGCTAATTTTTATAACGAGCCTTCCTCAACGGACGGAATGGGCACC
>JAUNOJ010000298.1 GCA_030531135.1 Sutterellaceae bacterium
ATAGGCGGATGGCTCGATTGGTGGCACACAATATTTATCGTCAAGGATATTTGGAGGTGCCCTCCGATATGGGCGATATTGAGGGGCATACCCTTGTGCTTTTGGATGGCAACATTGGTTCGGAGCATATGGCTTCCGAATATGCTACACCCGACAAGATTGAAGAGGAGATTATCCACTACGGATGGGGCAGCGCTGATGATGGGATGATGGAGCAGCGAGCCTCTTTGTTGCGTCAATGTTTGGTGCCTTCGATTCACTACGAGGCTGCTCGCACTCAGTTGGAACTCGACTCACGGTTATCACAACTCAACTATGCATCGAATATGGTTCAGCAAGGTGAGCTGATTATTGCCAAAGGCGACTATATAGATAAGGCAAAAGCCGAAACCTTACGTACACTCGAAGAGCAGAGCCGTTCGCGCGATGCTGAGAACTATAATATTCTCAACCACTGGATTGGGTTGGCTATTCTCTGCATCTTGGCTTTCGTGGCTCTCTATATGTTCCTCCACATTACGCGTCATCCTATCCTTGAGGATAATAGAAAAGTAACCTTCGTGTTTATCATCATACTGATGATGTCGGCTATCGTGGCCCTCTTCCTTTGGTTTGCTCCCGATTGGATATTGGCAGCTCCTATGTGTATCATTCCCATTCTGATGCGTGTCTTCTTTGATCGTCGTGTGGCTTTGTATATTCACCTTACGGCTGTCATTATCTTGGCCAACCTTGTTCCCAACAGCTACGAGTTTATCTTCTATCAGATTATTGCGGGCATTATGGCGTTGGTATCGGTGCGCAACTACGATCGTAGCAGTCGCTTCCTTACCGTCTCGCTTATCATCTTCGCCACCTATAGTATTATCTATACCGCTGGTGTGCTGATGCAAGACACCCATTTGGCCAATATCACAGGTCAGCGCTACTTGATGTTTGGTGTGAACGGAGTTCTTCTGCTGCTCTCGCTGCCTCTCATTTTTGTGTTCGAGAAAATGTTTGGCATCACTACTGCAATGACGCTGATGGAGATATCGTCGACCAATACTCCTGCACTACGCGAACTATCGCGTCGTGCTCCTGGCACCTTCCAACATTCAATGCAAGTGGCCAATATTGCGGAAGATTTGGTCAACGAGATTGGTGGCAATTCGCTGCTGGCTCGCGTAGGTGCCCTTTATCATGATATCGGAAAAACGGAAGCTCCACTATATTTCACTGAAAACCAGAAGTCGGGATTCAACCCGCACGATAATCTCGACTATGAAGAGAGTGCCCGCATCATCACCCAACATGTGCGCGATGGCATTGCTTTAGCTAAGAAATATCATCTCCCTGCAGATGTCACCGATTTTATCCGCACCCATCACGGAACTACCCTTACAGGCTATTTCTACGCCAAATGGAAACAGGAGCATCCCAATCAAGAGCCTGATATGGAGGTGTTCCGCTATGCGGGTCCTGCACCCTTCTCGCGCGAGACGGCTGTGGTGATGATCGTTGACTCGGTGGAAGCAGCTACCAAGAGTCTCAAAGATCCTACTCGCGAGGATATAGAGCAAATGGTAAACAACATCATTGATGGCAAGATACGTGAGAAACAACTTAACTACTGCAATATCACCTACAACGATATTACCCGCATACGCAAGTTCCTTACCGAAAAGATTATGAGCATCTATCACGTAAGGGTTGCCTATCCGGTTGCCAACGAAAAAACAAAATAGTTCTTTCCTTTTCCTAGAACAAAAAAAGATTAAAGATAATTCCAAATCATGAATCCCAAGACAAAGAAAATTCTCCTTCATGCAGGCATCATCCTCGGCTTCTTCGCCATAGCTTGCATCTACTTCTCTCCCATCCTAAGTGGTGAAGAAATGTATCAGGGCGATACCCAAAAATTTGAAGCAATGGTTAAGGAGACCAAAGACTATCACGCTCAAACGGGCGAGTATGCGCTTTGGAACAGCGCTATGTTTGGTGGTATGCCTATCTATCAAGTGGGCGGTAATCCTCCTATGCAAAGCATCATGGCGCCTCTACGTAAAGTTGCCAACCTAGAAATGTTTGGATGGGGACGCACTATCGGTGTGCTCTTTCTCTATTTGGTAGGCTTCTATTTGGCTTTGATACTACTGGGGTGCTCTCCCCTACTCTCTGCCCTCGGTGCTTTGGCCTTCGGATTGGGTAGCTATAATATCATTATTGTTGAAGCAGGACATATATCGAAGGCTTGGGCTATGGCAATGATGGCTCCTATCTTGGCAGGTATGGCGCTCTGTATGCGCAAACCCCAAGAGGGACGCGACAAACGGAAAGACTGGCTTTGGGGAGGACTCCTCTTCACGTTGGCTTTGGGTTTGCAACTCAACTTCAACCATATTCAGATTACCTACTATACGCTTATTGGTGCTGTGTTGCTAGGCATAGCTCATTTGGTTTATGCCATCAAGGATAAGTATTTCC
>JAUNOJ010000299.1 GCA_030531135.1 Sutterellaceae bacterium
AAACTCCCGAAAACTGTCTACCGTTTTTAGGTATCTAGTTGGTTGGGAGTTCGGGTTGGATGATTGGTTTTGTTATCGCACAATCGGTAACGTCTCGACCACAGCCAACCAGTTCTTGAGTTTTTCGTTGTCTTTGGCGTACTTCTCGACTTTGGAAAGTTCGACGAAGTCTTCGTCGCCACCCGCAAGCTTTACCGTCGGCTCGGTCAACTTTTGCTCGAAAGCCGCTTCAAAAGAAGCGCGCTCCACATAACGCACGCCGTCCTTTTGCACCAAGCGGCATTTGGTCTCGCCCACGACAATATCGTCGTCGACCTCAACCATCTCGGGCGTCATGCGCATTTTCAAGTACGCCCACATAAAGGGCCAGACGGCAAACATCACCCAAAAGGGCGCTGTGAAAATCCAAGCAAAAAGGCCGCTGCCGCCCACGGTGTCTTCAAACACGAAGATCGTGCCGAAAATCCCCCAAGCCAACCACGCAAGCCACGCGGTTCTCGATTTGGCGCGACTCATCTTTTGTTTTCTTCTTGCCATGCGCATTACTCCTCGTTTTGAATCGCAATATATTTGGCACGCAGCTGCCCGCAACCGCCTTCGATGTCTTGTGCGGCACTGTCGCGCAAGGTGGCCACAATCCCGCGCTTTCTTAAAATCGTGATCATGTCTTCGATGTGCGCCTGTGCAGGGCGCTTGAAGGCGCTGCCTGGGCCGGGATTGACGGCAATGAAGTTCACCATGGCGTAGCGGCCGGCAATCAGCTCTGCCAAACGCTCGACTTCGGTAAAGGTGTCGTTCACACCCTCGATCACCGTCCACTCGATCTGAGCCGGGTATTTGGAGGCTTCGGCGTAGGTAAGCGTACGCTCCAGCAACTCTTCCACAGAGATGTCTTTGGCGTTGGGCAGCAATTCTTTGCGCTTGGCGTTATCCGTCGTATGAAGTGACAAAGCCAGCGCGGGTTTGACGGGTAACGTCAAAAGACTCTCGAAAAGCCGGATATCACCCACGGTCGAAACGACGAGTTGCTTGTGCGCAAAGCCCGCATAGTCGCCCAAAAACGCCAAAGCTTCGGTGACGGCCTTCCAGTTGTGGCTCGGCTCCCCCATGCCCATAAAGACAACCTTTTTGGTTTCGGGACGCACCTTCAAAGCGCAGACGACTTGTGCCACGATTTCGGCGCTTGAAAGCTGTCGAATCAAGCCGCATTTGCCCGTCATGCAAAACACGCACCCGACGGCACAACCCACTTGGGTGGAAATGCACAAGGCCTGACGAGGTAACAACACGGACTCGACCACTTCGCCGTCGGCCAAGTGAACGATCAACTTGACGGAATCGACCTCTTGGCTTTGGCGATAGTCAAAGGTCGCCAAAGCGTCAAGCTCTTGACGGATATTCGGCAATTCTTTTTCCAACGCCGCCGGAAAACGATTGGCTTGCGGGCACTCCCAAGCACCCAAGCCCAACCATGCACGCCAAATGCGACGGATGTGTTGCGGCTTGGCGCCGAGCGCCTGAAATTTTTGTGTGAATTCGCTAAGGTGAAGCGATCGGGCCATAAGTGTTTCTTGTTTCTCAAAATCGGGGATGGCGCCGATTGTACCAACTTCGCGTGTTTTCTCGAAACTTTAGTAGATGCCGAGCTCTTGAATCTTGCGCGTCAAGGTGTTGCGCCCCACACCCAATTTGGTGGCGGCTTCGATCTTGCGCCCGCGCGTGTGTTCCAAGGCGGTCTTATACACCACGGTTTCGAATTCGCGCATCAAAACGTCCATCACCTCGGGCGTATCGGCCTGAAGCTTTTGCAAAACTTGTGTCTTTAAAAGCTCCGACCAACTGCCTTGTGCCGCGTGACTTGTGACCGAAGCGGGTGCGCCCTCGATCGTTTGCACGGTCGCATGCGGTGCTTCGCTTCTGAATTCATAGGGCAAATCGTCCACATGAATCATTTGTGCGGGCGCCATCACCGTCAGCCAATTGCACAGGTTTTCCAACTGGCGTACGTTGCCCGGAAAATTAAACGCTTGGATCACGGCCAAGGCCTCTGGCGTCAAGCGCTTCTTTTCGGCTTTTAAGTTCACGGCCGCTTGCGTCAAGAAGTGTTCCGCCAACGACTCGATATCTTCGGGACGCTCGCGCAAAGGCGGCAACTGAAGATGAATGACGTTTAAACGGTGATAGAGATCCTCGCGAAAGAGTCCGGCTTGCACACGTTCTTTCAAGTTTTGGTTGGTGGCGGCAATGACGCGCACGTCGGCTTTCAAAGACTGTCTGCCGCCCACGCGGTAGTAGTAGCCGTCGCTTAACACGCGCAAGAGTCTTGTTTGCAAGTCCATGGGCATATCGCCGATTTCGTCCAAAAAGAGCGTGCCGCCCTTGGCTTGCTCGAATCGCCCGAACTGCGTTTGATTGGCTCCGGTAAAGGCGCCGCGCTCGTGCCCGAAGAGTTCGCTTTCCAA
>JAUNOJ010000300.1 GCA_030531135.1 Sutterellaceae bacterium
CCTGCACTTCGACGCCGTCCTTGCCGCCGCCCGCAGCCCAGGCCATCTTGATGCCGTCACCGGTCTTGCCGGCTTGAGCCAAGCCGTCGACACCGGGGAAACGCATGTATTCTTTCATCATTTCGGGATTGGCACCAAAGCCGCCCGAAGCGATGATCACGGCACCGGACTTGATGGTGATCTTGTCGCCGTCGTCGTTTTCAGCCACAACGCCCACGACTTTGCCGTTTTCCTGAATGAGGCTCTTGGCAGGCGTCTGCATCAAAAGCTTTTGGCCCATTTCGGCATATTTCTTATGGAAAAGATTGATCCAACCGGCGCCGCGCCCTTCATAGATGTGCCAGGTGTAGAGGCCGCCCGGATAGTTGGAGTAGAGCTTTTCGAACTTCACGCCATAGCCTTGCATCCAGTCGATCGTACTTGCGGTCTTGTCCACAAAGGCGCGTACCATCTTGGCATTGCCTCGCCAGTGGCCGTAATCCATGATCATCCGGAAAGCTTGGTCGCGCGTGAGGTTGTAGTTCCAGTCGCGCTGCATCTTGCTTTCCACGGCCATGATGCCTTCGGAGAAGTTGCCCGTGCCGCCCACGGTGGCGTTCTTTTCCAAGGTAATGACCTTGGCACCGGTTTCGGCAGCGGCCAATGCGGCAGCCGTACCGGCAGTACCGGCACCGATCACCACGACGTCGGCGGTCATTTCGATGTCGGCAGCCGAAACGTTGGCACCCAAAGCGGTCATGAGGACGGCGGCGGTTAAAGTCTTGAGTTTGTTCATCACTCTCTCTCCTATCGCGGATTTTTGTATTGAGAAAGCCCTTGAAAACAAAGGACTTTCGTTTGGAATATGACGATTATTCCCGATTTATCTGTCGCACATTCGTGTCAGTTCGCAGAAATGTAACCTCGTTTACGTTTTTCGGGTATCTATCGAGTGAAGCTCTGTGGCAAAACGCCCTCCATCGACTAAACTTTCGCCATCTTCATTAGAATGATTTTTATAAGATAAATTACTCTTAAAATTCAATATTCGATATGGTCGTCGTTCGCGCGCATTTTCTTGATCAACTCGTCAGATGCCGGCATAACGGCCTCGTTAAGGTCATCGCGGGCATTGGTCGTTGCGGCAAGTCGTATTTGCTGCTTGATCTTTTTCGGCAACAGTTGTTGGAGATAGGCGTGGCGCCCGAACACATCATTGCGCTCGAACTCGCTCGCCCCGAAAACCTTCGCTATCGCAAGTCGGAGAACCTCCTCGAATACATCCGCTCGAAGGTGGTTGACAACCAAACGCACTACGTTTTGATCAACGATGTGCAATATGCCGACGAACCGATCGATGTGCTCAATACCTTGCTACACGAGAGAAGTCTCGACATTTACGTCACCGGTAGCAACCTCAAATGCTTGACCACGAACATCCCGACGCAATTTCGGGGGCGCAGTGAAACGGTGCATCTTTTTCCACTGTCGTTCAAAGAGTTTCGGCCGGCGTTTGAGAGCGATGACCGCACTGCTTGGCACCAATACCTCGCCTACGGGGGCTTACCCGAAGTCGTGTTGGAATCCGACGACGAAAAAAGAGCCCAGCTTCTTACCAATCTTTACCGAGAAAACTTTCTCAAGAGCATCGTCGAGCAAACGACCGTCACAAAGCCTGCGGTACTTGAAAGCGTGCTCATCGCAGTCGCCTCCAAGGTAGGTGCCTTGACGCACCCCGCAGAAATTGCCGCTTCGCTCAACCACAAAGCTACCTTCAACACCGTGCGCAGTTATCTCAAGCTTCTCGAAGATGCGCGTTTGATTCGCTCGGTGCGCCGCTACGATATTAAGGCTCGCAAATACGTCACGACACCCATGAAGTACTACTTCGAGGACACGGGACTTCTTCATTCGGTCTTGGGTCGACAAGCTTTGGACGAGAGTCGCTTGGCGGAAAACGTCGTTTATAACGAATTGCGCCTGCGTGGTTTTACGGTCGACGTCGGTTGCGTCATTCATCGGCAACTCAAAGACGGCAAGAGTCTCAGTCACCGGCTTGAAATCGATTTTGTGGCCGAGCGCGGATCACGGCGTTACTACATTCAATGCGTTGCGCGCGCAGACGCCTCCGAAATTTGCCAAGCCAAAGCCGCGCTTTTGGCCGTCAGAGATGCTTTCCCGAAGATTTTGATCGTCGAGGGCCACGCCAAAGCACACTATGACGACGACGGAGTTTTGCATATCGGCGTTTTCGACTTTTTGATTGATGCCGAGAGCCTCGTTTTGTAAGCGAAATTTGCCCAAAGCACGCCCAAAGTCAAAGTGCTTTTACCTCTATCGGTATACAATTTTTAATTGAGCCCGCTTAACGCAACATTCAGTTTATTGGCTTAAGATCGGCTCCCAAACATTACTTTCAGAGAGAAACGCACGTGTCTTTATTTGATTCCGCTCGCTTTCGCACATCGG
>JAUNOJ010000301.1 GCA_030531135.1 Sutterellaceae bacterium
ACGGTGCCAGGAACGTTTTGCCGGTGAAGTATTTTTCGTAGGCGACGTTATCGACGCCGATCGGGAAAACGGTGCCGCCGGTCTTCAACAAAGACGCGGTGATTTCTTTGACCTGAGCCTCGGTGGGAACATCTGCGGCCATCGTCGCGCAAGACAAACCGAGGAGGGAGGCGGCAACAAGACAAGTGAAGCGAGTTTTCATATCGAACTCCTAAAAATCAAACAAAAATTAAAGGAGTATTCGTGCATAACTATGGGTCAGCAAGCGTTCTGAGAGCTCAAAAATTGTTGTGTTGACGGAACAGCAGGAAAAGTGGAGTGATAGGGTCAAGCCGAAGCTTTGTAAAAGTCGCTTGCGACTTTTATGAACACGGCTTGAGGCTATCGCGCAACGACATACGCTTTCGTCACGGGGCAACGGACAACAAGCGTAGCGCCAGCGGAGCGCATGGCCGTTACCCCTGACGACAGAGGGCGACTCGCCTCCCCCGGAGGGGGACGGGAGGGGGCGAATCCGGAGGCCGCAGGCCGACTCTGTTTTGATGAATGTCGGCAATGAGCAGAAAGCAAAAAAGTCATTCGAAATCCTGTATTGTTCTGGTTTCCAAACAACAACAAACACAGGGTACGAATGACTCTCGGCAAGACTTTATTGAAACATCTGCTCAATGTCAAGGATGCTGTCATCGAGGGCTATGAGCTCGTTGACGACGAACAAGGCGTTAAGTCGCTTTACATTGATCTTCACCCCACCAAAGCGCATGCCGACCGTTGCCCGGTGTGCGGCAAACGTTGTGCAGGTTATGATCAACCGAACAAGACACCGACCGTCTGGCGGCACCTCGACTTCACAGGCATCCGTGTGTTCCTCAGACATCGCACACGCCGCGTCCAGTGCCCCGAGCACGGAGTGGTGACGGCATCCGTGCCCTGGGCCTTTGACCAATCGTGCTTTACCACGGCCTTCGATATGACCGTCGGGTGGCTGTCCAAAGAGCTCTCAAAGTCAGCCATTGCAACGTATATGCGCATCGACTGGAAGACGGTCGGACGGTGCATCAATCGCGTTCTCAAGGTTTTGGAACCGGACAGCAGCAGCCGTCTGGATAACCTTGTGCGCATCGGTATTGATGAGACAAGCCGCACCAAAGGGCACAACTACATTACCGTCGTCGTCAACCACGATACCAATACCGTCGTATGGGCAAAGGAAGGCCATAGCGCCGAGGTGCTTAATTCATTCTTCGACGAGCTGACCGATGCGCAAAAGCAAAGCATCAAGTACGTCACCTGTGACGGCGCCCAATGGATCAAGACAGTGGTTGAAAAGCGCATCCCGCACGCCGTTCGGTGCTTGGACCGCTTCCATGTGGCCCAATGGGCGACAGACTTCATTGATAAGCTTCGTTGCAAACTTTGGCGTGAGCAATCCATTTTGTCCGCGTCTTTAACCAAAGAGGCCAAGATGAACGAGGCTCTGACCAAGGACGAACGCGATGCCAAGCTTGAACTGGCCAGGGCGGTAAAGAAAGCCGCTGACGACGTCAAAGGCGCAATGTATGTGTTCGGCAAATCGCAGGAGAACCTCACCGAAAAGCAACTGATTAAGCAACAAATGCTCTTTGCGCGGCACCCCACCCTTGAAAAGGCCTACCGCTACAAAGAGCAACTCAAGGAAGTCTTTAACTTCGCAACGTCCAAGTTGGCCGAGGCGGCTTTAAAAGCTTGGTACTACAGCGCCTCGCACTGCCACATTCCTGAGATCAAAGAGCTGGCCAAGAAAGTGTGGCGCCATCGGGCGGCGATCATCAACACCGTTGAGCACAAACTGAGCAACGCGCGCATCGAAGCCAACAACACAAAGATCAAGCTGATCATCCGTAAAGCGTACGGTTTTCGTAACATCGAGAGCCTAATTTCGATGGTCAAACTTATCTGCTCGAATTTGTCGATACCCTTGCCAAACACCCCGGAATGGTTCAAGGTCTTTAAATGCGGGCATTAAGCGGAGGTCAACCTATGATTTTTCACGCTTGTTTGCCCACACTTAGGCACGAAGAGCCAATTAAAGAGAGTCGCGCAAAATTTGGAGGACACCGGCCTTGTCGATCGGACGGAATGCTCCTTGTAACGACCACCAGCATTTGGCGACGTGATCGGCCATTTCTTCGAAATGCGCGTCGTCGACGCCCAGGTCGGACAACTTAGCCGGAATGCCGATCGAAGCGAAGAATTCGGCCGTTTTGTCAATGGCGGCATTGGCCAAGGTCATGGCATCGAGCTTGGCGTCCATGCCCCATACGCGAACGGCATATTGGGCAAAGCGCGGTGCCGTTTCGGGGGTCAACGTATAGCGCATCCAGTGCGGCGTAATGATGGCCAGGCCGGCGCCGTGCGTGATGTCGTGGAAAGCAGAGATTTCGTGCTCGATCCCGTGACACGGCCAAA
>JAUNOJ010000026.1 GCA_030531135.1 Sutterellaceae bacterium
TTGACGACATCGAACGCGGTATGCGCCAGATTTCCGACGAAATCAAAACGGGCAAGTTCGTTTGGCTGTTGGAACTTGAAGACGTGCATTTGAACATCGAAGCCCGTCTGACGCAGTTGATCGGCGACGCCGGCAAGCGTTTGCACACGGGCCGCAGCCGTAACGATCAGGTTGCCACCGACGTGCGCTTGTATCTGCGCAGCGAAATCGACGAAATCGTCAAGATGCTGACCCACTTGCAAGAAGTGCTCGTGCATCAGGCGCATAAAGAATACAACACCATCATGCCGGGCTTTACCCACATGCAGGTGGCTCAGCCCGTCACGTTCGGTCACCACATGTTGGCCTACGTCGAAATGTTCGAACGCGACCGCGAACGCATGCTCGATTTGCGTCACCGCGTCAACCGCTCTCCGTTGGGCGCCGCCGCTTTGGCCGGCACCACCTACCCGATCGATCGCGAATTGACTGCGAAACTCTTGGGCTTTGAAGCCGTGGCACAGAACTCTTTGGACGCCGTGAGCGATCGCGACTTCGGTATCGAATTCACCGCTGCCGCCAGCCTCGTGATGATGCACATCTCGCGCATGTCCGAAGAACTCGTGGTGTGGATGAGCCAGCGCTTTAGCTTTATTAAGCTCCCCGATCGCTTTACGACCGGCTCGTCCATCATGCCGCAGAAGAAAAACCCCGACGTTCCCGAAACGGCTCGCGGCAAGTGCTCTCGCGTTGTGGGCGACTTGATGACCATGACCATGCTCATGAAGGGCTTGCCTTTGGCTTACAACAAGGACTTGCAGGAAGACAAGGAACCTGTGTTCGATGCCATCGACACCGTCAAGGACACGTTGCGCGCCTTTATCGAAATGATGGCCGGGGTCGAACCCAACCGCGAAGAAATGCGTTCTGCCGCTTTGGCGGGCTATCCGACTGCCACCGACTTGGCCGACTACTTGGCTCGCCGCGGCGTGCCCTTCCGTACGGCTCACGATATCGTCGGTCGTGTGGTGCGATTGGCAAGCGAACGCAACTGCGACATCGCCGATTTGAGCCTCGCGGAACTTCAGGAATTCTCCGACGTGATCCAAGAAGACGTTTATTCCGTCTTGACGCTCGAAGGCTCGATTGCCGCACGCAACCACGTGGGCGGCACGGCTCCCGAACAGGTCTTGAAGCAGGTGGCTCGTTGGGAAGGTATTTTCGCCGAACGCGCCAAGGCTCAGTAATCGTCATCGATTTCCAGGCCCTTCAAAAGGCAAAGCGAACGTCTTTTCGCTTTGCCTTTTTTGTCGCCTTTTTGCGTACCTCCTACGCCTTACTCCGAACAATGTGCTCCGTCAAACGGGCCACGGAGACCTCCCGCGGGCGGTATCCTGTCGGATTAGTCCCTACTACGATATTCACCTGAGGAAAGCATGAAATTTTCCTCGCCAATTTCGATTCATTTTTTGTAGAAAGGACAACAACATGTCGCAGACTCGTCGACAATTCCTCTCGGGTGCAGCTCTGGCTGCCGGTGCATTGACGTTCGGCTCTCAGGCCATGGCCAAGGTCACGCCCGTGACGCTCAAAGAACGCAAGTTTGAAAAGATCAAGCTTCCGCGTCCCATCAGCCTTGCCGCTTTGACCGTTTTGGATCTGTCTCCGGCCAACCAAGTGCTGTGCGCCGCCGCTGCCGGCTACAGCCACGTCGGTATCCGTTTGGTGCCCGCCACCCCCACCGAAACCCAGTGGGACATGATCGGCGATACGCCCATGATCCGCGAAGTCGAAGCCAACTTGAAGGCTACCGGCGTCAAGGTGCTTGACATCGAAATCTTGCGCGTCAAGCCCGACACCCGCGCCATCAACTGGAAGCCTTTCTTCGAAACCGGTGCCCGCTTGGGTGCCACCGAAGTGTTGGTGGCCGGCAACGACCCTGACATCAACCGCTTTAACGACAACTACGCCGAGCTGTGCGAAATCGCTCACCCCTACGGTTTGAATCTCAATATCGAACCGATGCCCTGGTGCGCCATTTCCACCGTCAAGCAAGCCGGCGAAACCATGAAGACGGTCAATCGTCCCAACGCCGGCGTTTTGGTCGATCCGATCCACTTCTATCGTGCCAAGAACACCTACGCCGATATCGACAATCTCCCGAAGGGCTCTTTGCACTACTGCCAGATGTGCGATCTGACCAAGGCCACTCCGAAGGACATGGACGGCATCCTCTATCAGGCTCGCAACTACCGCTTGTCTCCGGGGACGGGCGCAGCCGATCTGCCGCAACTTTTGAAGCACTTGCCGGGTCTGCCCATTTCCATCGAATGCTGCAACGCCGACCTCGCTTTGACGATGTCTCCGTTGGATCGCGCTCGCATGTACTTGGAAGACATGGTTCGCGAGCTCAACAAGGCCGGCGAATACTAATCGCACATTAACGACGTCGAACTGACATCCTTGACGACGGTCGTTGTTCTTTTCGAAAAGACGGGCGGTATGCATCTCGATTTGCATACCGCCCGTTGATTTTTTACGGCGTAGTCAAACGTCGGGCAATCAGGCAAAGATGTGGCCCAAGCCCGCAAAGTAAAGGCCGAGAATCACCAGCCCGAACACGATGCGATACCAGCCGAAGACTTTAAAGTCGTTTTTGCTCACATAGCGCAAAAGCCAGCGCACCACCACGATGGCAGAAAAAAAGCTCACGACAAAGCCCACACCGATGCCCGGAAGATTATCCACCGACAAAATATCGCGCGACTTCCAAAGATCGTACACGGTCGCGCCGAAAATGGTCGGAATGGCCAAAAAGAACGAAAATTCGGTCGCAGCCGTTCTCGAGAGCCCCAAAACCAAACCGCCGATAATCGTAGCGCCTGAACGAGACGTCCCCGGAATCAAGGCAAAGCACTGCATCAAACCCACGCCCAAAGCGTCTTTCCAGGTCATGTCGTCCATTGTCGCCACGCGCGGCACCACGCCCTTTTTCTCGTGCATGTTTTCGATCCAAAGGATGATGATGCCGCCCACAACCAAAGCCACGGCCACGCTAAAGGCGTTGAAAAACTGCGCTTTGATGTAGCTTGAAACCATCACGCCGATGACGGCTGCCGGCAAAAAGGCAATCACGGTATTGATCGCCAAACGTTGTTCTTTGCCCGGTTTAAAGAGGTTGGCCAACACCGACACGATGCGCATGCGATAGTGCCAGCACACCGCCACGATGGCCCCTGCCTGAATGGCGATATAAAAGGTGTCGGCGCCGGCATCGTTAAAGCCGATCAGGTGTCCCGACAGAATCAAGTGCCCGGTGGAGCTCACGGGCAAAAATTCCGTCAAGCCCTCGACAATGCCCAAGATGACGGTTTTCAAATAGTAGATCCAGTCCATGACTTCTCTCGTGGGTTAGGCGGACAAATGCGGTTGATGCAGTTGATCGTCCGGATTTTCTTGCGGCAAGGGAGAAGCCAAAATCTTGTCGATGCGGCGTCCGTCCATGTCGGCCACCTCAAACTTCCAGCCTTCCCACTCGACCACGTCGCCCGTCTTGGGCAAGCGCTGCAACAAAAGCATCATCATGCCGGCCAACGTGTTGTAGCGACCGAGCTCTTCTTCAGGCACGGTTTTCAGTTCCAAGCGGTCCTTAAGTTCGGGAATCGGAATGATGCCGTCCAAGAACCAGGAGCCGTCTTCGCGACTGATGGCCCATGCCTCGTCGGTACTTTCCGGCTTAAATTCGCCGGCAATGGCCTCCAACAAATCGCGCGGCGTCACCAAGCCCACGACTTCGCCGTATTCGTCCACCACCAATGCCAGGGGCACGGTCGTGTTTTTAAAGTGTTCCAACAATTCCATGCCGCTTAAAGATTCCGGCACATAGGCCACCGGCGCCAAATTGCGCATGAAGTTGGGTTTGCCGTTTTCAACGAATTGCTGCAGGAGGCTACGCGTCGTGCAAATGCCGCGCACATCCGACAAAGAACCGTTGGCCACGACCAAGCGCGAGCGAGACGAGGTCAACACCTTTTTGAAGTTGTCTTCGCGACTGTCTTCCAAATCGATCCATTCGATGTCGTTGCGCGGCGTCATCAAAGACCCCACCTGACGATCGTCGAGTCTGAAGACGTTACGCACCATGTCGCGTTCGTTTTCTTCGATCACGCCCGATTCGCTGCCTTCATCGATTAAGGCATGAATTTCGGCTTCGGTCACACCCGACTCTTTCTGATCGGCCAATCCCAAAAGCTTGAGAAGAAATTTCGTGGAAACCGACAAGAGTTTCACGAAGGGACTCATGATGATGGAAAGCAGGTTTAAGGGACGGGCAACGCGGCTCGAAATCGGCTCCGGACTCGTCTGCCCCAAACGCTTGGGCACCAGTTCGCCCAGAACGATCGAGAAGTACGTCACGAACACAACGACCGTCACCACGCCCAAAACCTTGGCGGTTTCAACGGGCACGCCCCAGCCGATCAAAACTTCGGACATGGGACCGGCCAAAGCCGCCTCGCCCACGATACCCGAGAGAATACCGATGGAGGTGATGCCCACCTGAATCGTAGACAATGCCCACGTGGGATCGGCCTGAAGACGCAAGGCGGTCTTGGCCCCCTTGTTGCCGTCTTCGCTCATCACCTGCAGGCGGGCTTTTCGGCTCGTCACCAGCGCGATTTCGCTCATGGAAAACACGCCGTTCAAACAAATCAATAAAAACAGCAATAAGACGTCAAGCCAACTGCTCATTTAACTTTCAACTTTCCAAAATCAAGAGACAAAAGAGGTGCAAAGCGTCTTTTTCAAGACACCTCACACCTCAGCAAAATGAATGCAACCTGTGCACAAAATTAGAAGGGAAGCTTCATTCCCGGAGGCAAGGGCATGCCGGCGGTGGCGGCACGCATCTTGGCGCTCGAGGTTTCTTCCACCTTGTGCGCGGCGTCGTTGATGGCGGCTGCCACCAAGTCTTCGAGCATTTCCTTGTCTTCTTCGGTATCGCCCGTAAACAAAGACGGATCGATTTCGACCTTACGGGCTTCGTGCTTGCAGGTCATGGTGACTTTCACCAAACCGGCACCGGCCTCGCCCGTGACTTCCAACGCAGCCAATTCGGCCTGGACGCGTTCCACGTTCTTTTGCATTTTCTGCGCCTGGGCCAAAAGACCCTGAAGATTTCCTCGCATGAGTTTTCCTTTCTTTTTAACGTTAATTTTTAAGCTTCACGGACGTTTCGTCCACTTCGGCTTCAAAAGCTTTCAAACATTCTTGCACAAACGGATCGCTCTTAAACGCTTCGATCATCGCAATGCGTGCTGCACGTCGCTCGGCCTCTTCCAAAAGGCTTAAAGTGACGGCGTCTTTGGCGCGTTCCGTCGGCGTAAATTTCACTTCAAACTTGTGCCCCACCGCATGTTCGATCGCCTGCGTGATGGCACCCGCAATTTCCTGATTGACCAACAAGTGCGACAGGGGTTGCAGCAGCACGTGATTGTCGGTCAATTCGATCACTTCGCTTCCGGCCGCAATCTCTCGCGGCAAGCCCTTTAGAGCACTTGCGCACACCAATTTTCGCCAGTTAAGCAGCATCGGCGTCGTCTCGACCTCAATCAAAGGTTCGACCGCAGGACCTCTGCTGGTGCGCTTGTACTTAACCGGCGCACTACTCTCCCCGTGCGGCAACCTCCTCGTCCCAAGGCAATTCCTCGGGCGGAATATCGTCGAAATTGGGTTCGACAATATCGGGCTCGATCACGGCAGCCGCCGGTACAGCGGGTTTGGTGACAGGCGCAACTTGCGGTTTGGCCAAGCTTACCGATGCAGGCTTAGCCGAAGCTTTGGGCGCGTCTTTTTGTTCGTGCACCGCGACCTTGGCACCGACTTTACTGCCTGCAGGCTTAAAGGCCAACATGCGCAAAAGCGCCATGGTAAAACCCGCATATTCGTCCGGGGCACTGGCCATATCGTTTCTTGCCTGAAGCAGGATCTGGTAATCGAGCTGCACTTCTTCGGGACTCATGGCAGCTGCCAGTCTCAAAATCCCCGCACCTTCGCTGTCGTCTTTGGACACCAAGGAAGGAACGCGTTGCGCCACGGCCACGCGGTGCATCAATCCTGCCCAATCGCGCACAGCCTGCGTGTAGGAAATGCCTTGAAGACCCATGTCTTCGGCTAGTTGCAGTGCTTTTTGACCGTCGCCCGTTAACACGGCTTCGGTCAGATCGATCAAAACGTCGCCTGCAATCACGCCCAACATTTCGCGCACTTTGGCCAAGGTGACGTTGCCTGCCGAATAGGCAATGGCCTGATCGAGCAAGCTCAAGCCGTCACGCATGGAGCCGCGCGCACCTTTTGCCAACAGCATCAAAGCTGCGGGTTCCGCAGGAATGTTTTCTTCCTGCATGATGTGCGTCATGTGCTCGGCCACGGCAGCCGGCGTCATATTTCGGAGATTGAATTGCAAGCAGCGCGACAAAACCGTGACGGGGACTTTTTGGGGATCCGTCGTTGCCAAAATGAATTTGACGTATTCGGGCGGCTCTTCCAAAGTTTTGAGCATCGCGTTAAATGCGTGCGTGGTGAGCATGTGCACTTCGTCGATCATGTAGACCTTGTAGCGCGCATTACTCGGCGCATACATGGCGCGCTCGAGCAAAGCCGTCATTTCTTCGACGGAACGGTTGGATGCCGCGTCGATTTCGATGTAGTCGACAAAACGCCCTTCGTCGATGGCGCGGCACGCTTCGCACTTGCCGCAGGGGTGCGAAGTCACGCCCCCTTTGCCGTCTTCGCCCACGCAATTCAGGCACTTGGCCAAAATACGCGAAAGCGTCGTTTTACCCACGCCGCGCGTGCCGGTAAAAAGATATGCATGGTGCAGACGATCTTCGTCCAAGGCGTGCTTTAAAGCCGCCACCACATGCTCCTGGCCCACCATACTGTCAAAGTCATGGGGACGCCACTTGCGCGCCAATACCTGATAACTCATCGAAAAATTTCTCTAGTGCCCAAGTCTTCTTTGCCCCTCTGGCAAAGACAAACTCAAAACGTAACATAAGCGGGATATTTTAGCGGGGCTGGACTTTGAAAACAAACGAAAGACGGGCTTTTGTTGTTGCAAAGCGTTTAGGAAGAAATAGAAATGGCGAGCCTTATCCTCGGCACTAAGAGTGTTCCGCCGTGGCTGCTTCGTTCCCGACCTGACCAGGTTAGCAGAGCTCTTATGCGAGGGGACCCGCCAAGGGCGTTATTGTACGGATAAATGTCGGGATTGCCAAAGTTTTTTCAATCTATTTTTCGCTTTTTCAACCGACCGAACTTTGAATACCGATTTTCAAGCTCAAAGCGTATGCACGGTTCCTGCCGCCGCCCAGTTGACGTCTTCGAAATGTTTGTAGAGTTCGGCTGCCGCCGCAAAGCCCGTGCAATGGCACGGCCGCCAGTGTTTGACCGGCAAACGCGCCAAAGCCGTCATCCAATCCGACAAACACCCGCGCGTGGCACTGCACAAATGCGTGCCGCCCAAAACGGTGTCAAACTCGGTCACACCGAAAGTCTTGGCGGCATACGCCATGATGTTGGGCAATCCCGCATGCGCACAACCCAAAATGAGGGATGCGCCTTTGGGCGTTTGCACCAAAATACTGACATCGTCCCCAAAAGAGTCGTTGACAAGGTGACCGCAAGCATCCTTTTCGAACATATGGTGCGTGCTCACCCATCGGGGATCGCGCTCGCTTTCGGGCACCGTAAAAACCGTCACGCCCGGAGCAATTTCAAAATATGGATCAACGGCAGAAAACGCGAGCCCCGCCAAGGTGGCTCCGCCTCCGGACAATCGCGAACCGTCGGCGTCTCCCCAGCGCTCGCGCGTCAAGCTTTTACCGGCCCAAACGCGTGCTTGAGGTGCTGTGCGCAACACGTCCATGACGCCCGAAGTATGGTCGAAGTGTCCGTGGGAAAGCACCAAATCCGTAACACTTTTCGGATCGAGCTTAAGAAACGCCAGATTGTGCATGAGGATATGCGCGATGCCGCCCGTGTCGAGCAAAATATTGCGATCGTGCGTTTTGAGCCACACCGAATAGCCCCACTCGGCCAACAACCCTTGCTTGGCGGTCATATTGTCGACGACGACGGTCAGTTCCATGGCAATTCCTTCGTTGATGACAAGAAAAAAGGGCAAAGCCGACGGTTTGTGTTCGTGCTTTGCCCCTTTGTTATCCCGCCGATGTCAGACGGGAGTGTTTGTTCGGATTATTGGCCGAACCACTTGGAGTAGATCTTCTGATACGTACCGTCGTCCTTCATGGCCTTCATGGCGGCGTTGACCTTGTTAACGAGTTCGGTATTGCCCTTCTTGGCGGCAAAGCCGAAGTATTCGCTGTCAAACGGCAGATCCTTTTGCATCAAGCCCTTGGCGGCGCGCGGGTTCTTGACGATGAAGTAACCGATCACGGGTCGATCGGTAATCACGGCGTCGGCACCCTTCATCTTCAAATCCATGAAGGCTTCGGCACCGGTATTGAAGGCCTTGATCTTGGCGCCCTTGATGGACTTGGCCACTTCTGCACCGGTGGTGCCGATCTGAACGGCGATGGTCTTGTTTTCAAGATCAGTGATGGCATTGTATTTGCCTTCTTCACCGGCTCGAATCATCAAGCTTTGACCGGCCTGATAGTACGGATCGCAGAAGTCGACGCGCTTTTTGCGTTCTTCCGTGATAGTAATGCCGCTCACGGCCAAATCGATGTTGCCCGTCATCAATGCCGGAATCAAACCGTCAAAGCCCATGTTGACGATTTCGACCTCCATACCGGCGCGCTTGCCGATTTCGCGGATCAAATCCATGTCAAAGCCCACGTATTCGCGGCTGGCGGTTTCCATGAATTCAAACGGTGCGAACGTCGGGTGCGTACCCACGCGCAACTGATCGGCAGCCGATGCGGCAAAAGAAGTGACAGCCATGAGGCCAGCGGCCATAGCGGCCAAAAACTTCGTCTTCATTTTTTGATTTTCCTTTGAGAAAACGCCCCTTCTCGACTCAAAGCGAAGGAGCGTCATACAAACGTTGCAACGGAAGTTTTGCACGTTGCAGAATTTTCCTAATTTGCGACAACGGGGTCATTTGCACTGCCCTGACGCAAGTCCGTCTTGCTCATCCCAAGACGAACACATGCAAATGCTTTATGTCACATCGGTTATTGTCGCACAAGGACGGTAAACCTTGCAATGCGAGATACGTCTTAGAGTTTCGAAATCTCCTGATCGGCAACCGAATCCAAATAGTCTCGCGCTTTACCTAAGCCCGGAATTTCGACTTCGGGCGCAATTTCAACCAAGGGCACCAACACAAAAGCTCTCAGGTGCATTCTCGGGTGCGGCACCGTCAATTCCGGCGTTTGAATCGTTTGTCCGTCAAAGAGCAACACGTCCAAATCCAAGGTTCTCGGAGCGTTGTGCACACCGACCGGACGCACGCGACCGTTGTCGTTTTCTATGCATTGCAGTGCGTGTAAAAGCGCTTGGGGCTCCAAGGTTGTCGCGACCTCGCAAACGGCGTTGACATAGTCGGGGCCGCTCGAATCGATCGGCGCCGTCGAATAAAACGAACTGACGCGAACAACACTTGTTCCTTCAATTTCGGCAATAGCTGCAAGAGCGCGCTTAAGCGCGGCTACCGGCTCGCCCAAATTTGCCCCCAAGGCCACGAAAGCTTGTTTTTCACTCATCGTTTTTGGGTGCCGTATGGGTTAAGGCCGAACGCTTCACCGCAGGCTTGCGACGAGACGTGGGCGAGACGACTTCTTCGGTTGTCGGTTCACCTTCGGTCTTTTTCACCGTACGCGTCCGGCGCTTTTTAGGCACCTCGGGCGTCTTGTCCGCCGTTTGATCTTCGGTCTTGGTCGTTTTTCTCGTGCGGCGAGGCTTGGCTTCGGCAGGTTTTTCCTCCGAAGGCTGAGTCACCTCTGTCCGGTCTTCTACCTTGGCTTTGGCCGTACGACGCTTGCGCTTGGCCGCGGGTTTGGTTTCAGTTTCAGACTCGGGCGCAGGAGCCGGAGCGGTCTCGGCGACTGCGACAACGTTCGCTGCAGGTGCCGATTCGGCAACGCTTTCAGTCTTGACCTTTCGCGTCGAGCGCTTCTTGGGCTGGTTTTCGGTCACCGGTGCCGTTTCAACAACCGCAGCCTCGGAGGGCGTTTCAACGACGACCTCAACCGATGCTGTTGCTTCTTCGGTCTTGACCCTGGCTTTGCGCGTGCGCTTTTTCGTTGCGACTTTTTCTGCCGAGGCTACCGGTGCCGGAAGTTCTTCGGCGGCTGAGGACTGTTCAGGCGCAGCTTCTTCGGCAACTTTTGCTTTCTTCGTGCGGAGTGCTTTGGCAGGCTTCACAGACTCGGCAGGCTGGGTCTTCTCGGCTTGCACATTTTCTTTATAGATCGGATCGGTTTCGATCTGAACCAAAACTTCTTCGACGACAGGTGTCGGTGCAACCGGTTCGGGTGCCGCCGTCGGTTTTGCCTTGCGGCGACGCTTGGTGCTTTCAACCGGCTTCACGGTTTCGACCTGCACAAGTTTTTCTTCTGCCGGAACATTTGCTTCAGCCTCGGACTTGTCTTCAAAGCGACTCGGCAAATATTCTTTCTTGTCACTGACAGCCGGCAAAAGCTCTTTTCTCTCGGCAGGGAGATTGTTCTTGTTTTTACGATTTTCACGACGCTTTTGTCTGCGTTCGGCTTCGCGTTGGCGTGCGGGCTTTTGCTCTTCGGTCAAACGCTCGACGGTTTCGACTTCAAAGCTTTCCTCTTGACGACGTGCACGGTTGCCGGCGCGCGCCTTGTCGCCCGTTTTTCTCGCCTTCTTTTCTTGCTCGGCAATCATGGCCTGACGCGTTTGTTCGTCGGCCTCGGCAAACGTCTCCCACCAACGCACATCTTCGGCAGGCACCTGACCGAGCAAGCTTCTCAAAAGCATAAAGTCGTAACCGGCACGGTACTTGACGTGCTCGACCAACGTGTACGGGTTCTTGCCCGTGCGACGTTCAAAGCGCAGCTGCAGCATCCAAATCAGCTTCATGTCGGCCACGAAGCGATTTTGAATGGCCAATTTGGCGCACTGCGTGGCGATCACGTCGTCGGCTGCGGCATAAAGAGCCTTGGAGCGGATCATCTTGGGACGCGTCTGATAGGCTTCCCAGCGCTTTAAGACCTGCGGCCACAAGAGTGTGGCAAAAAGAAACGCGGGCGAAATCTTCTTACCCGAAGCAATGCGCTCGTCGGTGCGACGCAGTGCAAGCATCAGGAACTCTTCGCCTTCCTTTTCCTTGAGAATGACGTCCAACATCGGCAACAGCGTGCGATGCAGTCCTTCCTGGCGCAACTTGATCAGACATTCTTCGGCGTGCCCGCTCGTAAAGAGCTTCATCGTCTCGTCAAAAAGGCGTGCTGCCGGCACGTTTTCCAAATTCTTGGCCATCTTCGGGATGGCGCGCTCGGTGGCCGAATCAATCTTAAAGCCCAATTTGGAAGCAATGCGCACGGCACGCATCATGCGCACCGGATCTTCGCGATAGCGCTCTTCGGGGTCGCCGATCATGTCAAGGCGCTTGCGGCGAATGTCTTCATAGCCGCCGTGGTAGTCGAAAATGTCGCCGGTCGACGGATCGTAATAAAGCGCATTGATGGTGAAGTCGCGTCGGGCGGCGTCTTCCCACATTTCGCCGAAGACATTGTCGCTGATCACGCGCCCCGAAGCGTCTTTGCGCTGACCGGCCGCATCAAGCGCTCTGAACGTAGAACACTCGATCTTTTCTTCGCCGAAAACGACGTGCACCAAGCGGAAACGCTTGCCGATGATATAAGCGCGTCTTTGGCAACGTTTGACCTGTTCGGGCGTCGCGTCGGTAGCCACATCAAAGTCTTTCGGAGTGACGCCCAAGAGCAAATCGCGCACGGCCCCGCCCACAACGTAAGCTTTGTAGCCGCGTGCCTGAAGGTTTTCGCAAGTTTTGCGTGCGGCAAAACTCACTCTTTTGGGATTGATGCCGTGTTCGCTTGCTTTGATCACGCGAGGTTCACGGTTGATTTCGGTGTTTCTTCGCCCGATAAAGTTGGTAATGACTTTTTTGACGTAATCAAACACTGTTTTGTTCTCCGAATATATTCTTTTCAGGCACCGATCAGCGACTGCTGGATGCGACGCACGAATTCCAAGTCGCTTTCTGCAAAAGTCGTGATTTTAAAGTACCCGCGACTGCCCGCCAATTCGATGAGTTTTGCTTCGCCGTTGACGACCGTATTGACGCCGCCCTTGGATTCGACGTATTCGAATAACGGGCGATCGGCCATGGAGTCCGAATAAAACCAGATGCGATCGAAGGCACGGCCCATCATTGCTTGCTGTTGACGGATAAAGTTTTTGAGCCACACGACTTTGCCGGGGCCGAAGCTGGCCGTGCCGTCGATTTTGCCCGTGAACTCACCGTCGGGTCCCTCTTGCGGACGCGTGGCCAAAAGGGCATCGACGCCGAAAATGTCGGCAGCCGTCTGCGTCACGAAACTGTAGGTGGTAGTGCAAATTGCCGTGACATGCCCTGCGTCTTTGTGCATTTGCACCAAGCGACGCGAGCTTTCTGGAACATTGGGGCGCACGATCGTTTCTTTGTAAGCGGCACGTGCTTTTTCTAAAAAATTTCTTTTAAAGGATGCCAAAAAGTTCAATTGGAAGTCGACGAATTCATTGATGTCCAAAACGCCCGCTCGATATTCGCGGGTAAAGCGCTCGATTTCGGAGACGGAAAAACGAGGATCGCGCCCGGACTCCCGAAGAAGCCAGCGCACCCAAAGTTCCCCCGTATCCAACGGCATCAGGGTGTGGTCGAGATCGAAAACGGCTAACTGCATCAATGACGAAAAAGCATTCAAAAGTCCGCCGACGGCATAGGCGGCATCGTTACTCACGGACGAGACGCAAAGCTCGCTTTCGGGCTAAGGGAAAAGTCCGCCTGCAACACAAAATGAATATTGTAATGCTTCAGGCCGCGAAAGTTTGAAATTTCGGACACCACACGACAAAACCGGTGCGCTACCGCAAAATTTGACCGTTGAGATAAAGCTCTTCAAGCAGTCGGAAAAGTCGCAAATTGGCCGGAGAATTGTTCGAGGGCAGTCGCAGTGCGCAAATGTCGACATAGGTATCCGGAATGATTTGCGCAGGGTCTTCATGAATTTGTGTGAAAACTACAGCGATAAAGCCCTTGTTTTGTAACA
>JAUNOJ010000302.1 GCA_030531135.1 Sutterellaceae bacterium
CAAAAGTATTATTTGGTATTTCAATCCAGCTATTCTCTGGATCCTCAACGCGCCCCTCAGCTTCGTTGGTAGCGACCACCGTTAAATTGGCGCCTGAGAGTATGGCTCCGTTGGCCATATAAACACCGTTCACATAATTGTCTCCGTTGCTATTGGTCACGGTCACAGTATTAGAACCAGTACCCAGAGCCACAGCACCACCAGCGGAACTCAAGCCAATGGTTCCATAACCGGAGACATTGGAGGTGGAATTGTTTGTAACTTGAATCTTCAATCCTTTCTGTGTCGTTAAAGTTGTTCCGTCAGTAGACAACCAAACACCTATGACATCTTGGTATATATTTTCAGAAGTGCGGCCAACGATGACTGAGAAGTCATCTGTAACAGTTAAGGTGGTATTTTGCGATCCCAGCTCAACAGCAACCATACCGGTTAAATCAGAATTTTCAATCGAAAATTTATCGTAGGTTATCTCACCGCTTTGATTCCAAGATGATCCGGAAAAATCTTCAGCGTTGACGGTCGTAACACACACCGCAGACAACACGGCGGCTGCTATTGTGCAAAGAGCAAAATGCTTGTTTTTCAACATTTGACATCTCCATGACAGGTTGATTGGTGTGGTGACAATACCCCCCCCCCGTCTGCTGTCAAATTTTGATTTCTCTTCTTATTTTTACGTTGCAATTTCGCATCATAAAATCATAAACTGAGACACCGCCGATAAAAAAGGAGCCGCAACGCGACCCCTTCCCTGTCCACTTCCAAAAGACCTTTATGCCTTGGGTAAAGCGCCCGAATTGCCATTGACCTTAACAATGGTCATGGCAGACGAAATGAGCGTACCCAAGTCACCAAGATTGGCAGGCACCACCAACGTATTGCCTTCTTTTGCCATTTGCTTAAAGGCTTCGACATACTTCTCGGCCACCTGCAAATTGACGGCGTTCATGCCGCCCGGGGCGTTCGTGGCTTCAGCCACCATGCGAAGTGCTTCGGCAGTCGCATTTGCAATGGCAATGGTTGCGGCTGCCTGACCTTCGGCTCGGTTGATTTCAGCCTGCTTTTCGCCCTCGGACTGCGCAATCGCAGCCTCACGCGCACCCGTTGCCAAGTTGATTTGTTCCATCTTGCGACCCTCGGATGCGGCCACGACGGCACGCTTTTCACGCTCTGCGGTAATTTGCTGCTGCATGGCCTGCAAAATCACGGCAGGCGGTCTCAAGTCCTTGATTTCATAGCGCAAGACCTTCACGCCCCAGTTCAAGGCTGCCTCATCAATGGCCGTAACCACGGCCTTGTTGATGAGTTCACGTTCCTCAAAGGTCTTATCCAATTCCATACGACCGATGACGCTACGTAACGTCGTTTGAGCGAGCTGGGTAATCGCGAAAACGTAGTCACTGGCACCATAACTTGCGCGACGAGGATCGGTCACTTGGAAAAACAGAATGCCGTCCACGGCCAGCTGCGTATTGTCCTTGGTAATGCACACCTGGCTCGGCGTATCCAACGGAATTTCTTTGAGGCTATGCTTGTAGGCCACCAAGTCGATAAAAGGAATAATGACGTTTAAGCCCGGGTTCAAAACCGCGTGAAACCGCCCCAAACGTTCCACCACCCAAGCCGTTTGCTGAGGAACGATCTTAATGCACTGCGTCGCAAAGATGATTGCGAGAGCAGCCAGCGAAATCGAAAACGCTAAAAAGTTGCTGATTTCCATTTTGTTGCTCCAAAAGTAATTACATATTTTTCAAAACCAGAATCGGGCCGTTGACTGCCACGATCTCAAAAGCTCCCGGACGGCGCTCGGCGCCCTCTTGCGCCGTTGCCTGCCACTGTGCCCCGCGATAGGTCACAAAAGCCGTACCCTGCGGCGTCCAATCGTCCACCATCACGCATTTGCCGATGTCGAGGTTTTGCAGAGTATCGGCTTCGTAATTTGTCTTGAAGCGTCGAACGTAGTACACCGTTGCGCCGCCAGCTAAGGTTGTTGTTGCGAACGAAACAAGTTGCCAAGCAACAGTGAGGTCAAACCAACTTACCAAAGCCGTTACCAGACAAGCCGCACCCAATACGGCCAAATAGAAACTTCCGACAAATACGTCGAGCACGACCAAAGCCATGCCGTAATACATCCACATCGAAGGATCGGTATTGTCCATCTCTGCCCTCCTTCACGCAGAAAAAAGTCCCTCGACAATGAGACCACCGCCGAGGGACAAAGGTTGCTCAGTAAGGCATCCTGAGTGAAAACAGACCTTTATCCGGCATTCTCACCCAAGTGCCGAGTTCTTTTTCTTAGAAGCGATAGGCGGCCTTCAAATTGACCGAGTTGTTGCTTCGCGAATCGGAACCAAAACCGTAGCGGTAAGTCAAACCGAACGTGAAGGCATCCATCTCAGCTTCGATGCCGACAGCGGCTT
>JAUNOJ010000303.1 GCA_030531135.1 Sutterellaceae bacterium
AGTACGGATTCGCTAATCAATATCGGAACAACAGGCGATGACGGCCGGCGCGGCGATTTGGTTTTGGGCTCCGGCGTGAAGTCCATTGCCGGCATGACGTTCTTCCTTGACCCGGTTTGGCACGAAGGCGACAAGGTGACTGACGGTTCTCGTTTGGTTTACGAAGCCACCGATATCGACGGCAAGATCGTTGTGGGTGAAAACAGCTACGCCGTTTTGGGCGGCAGTGCCGAGAGTGCGACCGAATTTGTGAACTTCTTTAATAACGGGGCACTGTCGTGGGGCAAGGGACAAAACGCCGTTTTGGCTGCCGTCTACGTTGACAAGCCTATTAAGATTGACGCTACGACGGGCGGTTTGAATGTTGACGGTGCTTTGTCTGAATATAAAGGCGTAAATGCCGGTTCTGTGGTTTTTGCTGAAAACTCCGCATTGGTGGCCAATGTCAGCAATCTCAAAGCCGGTGAGGCGTTGATTACTGTTGAAAACGGTCAGACGATTACTGTGGATGAAAAATCCAAGGCCGTGTTGGTGGGTGACATTCAATCGGGGGCTGCTTATAAACTCACGTCGGACACAGAGGCTAACAAAAAATGGGCCGACAACCTCTATGCCGGCAATTCGATGTGGAAGCTTCAGATGGAGGATGACGGTACGATTGTTGCCGACTTGCAGGATGCGGCTCAGGTTTACGGCAAAGCGATGCAAGGTTCTGCTTTGGCCAATGCCGGTATGGGTTCTGACGATGTTGCCATCAAGAGCTATGTCAACGCGCTCTTAACCGATACTTCGGGGATCATCTCGGCTCTCCCGTCCGTTGCTGCGCGCTTTGACGCTGCCATGAACACTGCCGGCGCCGTTGCGACCTTTACGACTGCCATGGATCGCGCTTCGGAACTCCGTGACGCCGTTCGTACCGAAGTTGTGGAAGGTGAAGGCAAAGGATTGTGGGTTGAAGTCACGGGCGGTCAGACGAAACTCAAGGGCATTTCCACGGGCGGCCAGAGCCTTCACACCAAGACCGACGCTTACGGCTTGGTGATCGGCGGCGAAGGTCAAGCAGGGGCTCTGAAGTTCGGTGCTGCGTTTGCTGCGGGTACGGGTGACACCAAGAACAACTCCGTGGCAGCCAAGGATGATTTCGAATACTACGGCTTTAGTGTCTATGGCAAGTACGATGCCGGCCTCGTCGACATCCTGGCCGATGCATCTGCGACGTGGCTTAAGAGCGACTTGACGGTCGGTAACGGTGCCGCAATCGACACCGACACGACCACAGCCGTTTACTCCATCGGTGCACAGGTTCGCAAGACCTTTGACCTCGATGTGGTGGATGTCACGCCCTTTATCGGCGCCGATCTTTACCACGTTCGTGGTGACGGTTATTCCGCCGGCCACGGTATCCAAGTGCACGACAGCGACGCCACTGCCGTCGAGTTCCCGATCGGTGCAGAAATTGCCAAGAGCTTTGAAACGGCTTCCGGCATGAAAGTGGCTCCGAAGTTCATGTTTGCCGTGGTTCCCACGGTGGGCGACAAGGACATCGACAGCAAGGTGACGTTTGCAAACGCCACGAGCACCTACAACTTTACCTTTGCCGACGATGTGAAGTTACGCGGTCGTTTGGGCGTGTCTGCTCAGAAGGATAACTTTAACTTCGGGTTGCAGGCCGGTTACGAATGGGGTAACGAAGAAAGGTCTTCTTACGACATCCAGGCACGTTTGAAGGTTCTGTTCTAATCGTCTGACCATTGCCGCTTGGGTCTTGGCCGGTGGTTTGGGGCCGGGAACTCGGCGGCTTAGTCCGACACAAGCCCGCACGTTTTCGTATAGGATTCGTGCGGGTTTTGCTTTCTTTGGACATTCGAATGAACGGTACAAGATACATTTGTCTGGATACGGAAACCACGGGCTTGAGTGCCAGCAACGATCGCGTTTGTGAAATTGCGGCTTTGGAGTTTGATCCCGAAACGTTTGAGATCGTTGAGTCTTTCCATACCTACCTCAATCCTTGCCGCGATGTTCCGTACTACGCCACGCGCGTGCATGGTTTGACTGCCGGTTTCTTGCGAGACAAACCTGTCTTTGCCGAGATCACGGATGATTTTTTGGATTTTGTCGGGGACTCGCATTTGCTGATTCATAACTCAAGTTTTGATACACGGATGCTCAATTCGGAATTGTCCAGAGTCGGAGTGCCGACCTTGGATATGCAGTGTCGCAGCATTACCTGCACGCTCAGAATGGCCAATGCCTTGCGCGGGCGTGGGCGAAATAAGCTCGATGACTTGTGTCGGGATTTCGGGATTGATGCATCCATGCGAACGCTGCACGGGGCGCTTGTAGATACGCAGTTGCTTGTGCGAGTGGTACATCGGCTGGTGATGATGGGGGCACGATTGCCGGATTGACAACGGTT
>JAUNOJ010000304.1 GCA_030531135.1 Sutterellaceae bacterium
CCTTCGCTGATGTTGAGCAAATTCGAAATCCCGTAAATGGTGACAGCTGCTTGCACGTCCGAACTCACGTGTAAAAAGAGGCCCTTGTCCCACTCTTTTTTTCCGTTGGTCACGGCCGTCATTTGTGCGAGATAGCCGCCGGCGGAGTCACCCAAAACGGCGATTTTGTTCGCATCGATCCCGTACTCGTCGGCGTGGGCACGCAAAAAGCGCACGGCTGCCTTGGCGTCATGCAACAGTGCCGGAAACATCGTCGGCACCGTGCGGTATTCGGTTGCCGCCACCACAAAACCGGCTTCGGCCAAAGCACGGCGCATTTCGGAGAACTTTTCGTGATCCGAAGAGGTAAAGCCGCCGCCCGGGAAATAAATGATCGCGGGCTTTTTAGCCGTGGTGCGCGGTATTTCAAGCGTCATTCTCAGCTGCTTGACGGCGCGCGTGGACTTGATTTGCGAGTAGACGATGCCCGAAATGACGTCAATCTGCGGACGAACGATGTCAAGGTTGATCACTTCGACGCCGGGCGTATAACCGATGAGTTTGGTCACATCTTGCGCATCGGCGGCAAAGGTCGGAAATGCACAAAGAAGGGCGGCGGAAATAAGAGCAGATTTCAGTTTGATGGACATGGCTGTACTTGAGTCAAAAGTGAAGAAAAAATCGTTGCGAGAAGTCAGTCGTCAGTCGGACTTTGCCAGGATTTGCAGACGTCAATCCACTCAATCGAACCGGAGAACTTTTCGAGCTCACCGACGGAACATTCAATGGCACTGTTGCCGCTGCCGCAGGCGGGGAATACAGTCTCAAAGCGTTTGAGAGACACGTCGAGATAAACCGTAACGCCTTCGTTCACGCCAAACGGACAAACGCCGCCCGGGGCATGGCCGACGGCGGATTCGACTGCCTCGCCCGCAATCATCTTGGCTTTGGCGCCGAAAAAGTGCTTGTACTTGGGATTGTCGATCTTGGCGTCGCCTGCCGTCACGATCAGAATGGGATTGTCTTTGAGCCACAGGGATAGCGTTTTGGCAATGCGCGCACCTTCGCATCCCAATGCTTGGGCGGCCAGTTCGACCGTGGCACTCGATTGTGCCAACTCGCGAATGCGGTTGTCGACACCGAATTGCGCCAAATGCGCACGCGCTTTTTCCAGAGACATCGTTTTTTCCTTATCAAATCGGTTTCATCTTTTTCATGGCCTGCGCAATCTGGGCTTCTTCGGGTGTGAGATATCGGCTCGTAGTGCCGATCGAGGCGTGCCCCATGGCGTTTTGCACGACGTTGAGATCCATGGCTTTTAAGGCCGTGGTGGCAAAGGTGTGGCGCAACCAATGGGCCGATCCGGCTCTCAGTTTGGCGGCGTCGGCCGGCGACTTGTCTTGCGCCTTGGCAGCCGCCCCTTCAAAGAAGTCAGTCAAAATCTTGTGAATCCCGGAGCGCGAAATGCCGTTTTTGTTGACTGAGTTTGACCTGCGCCCGACCCCCAAATTGGCAATTAAGGGCGTATCGACCGGCGCCGTATGGACGTCCGGCAACTCCCGCAGGGCCAAATAGGTGTTGATGGCAACAAGCGTTTCGTCGGACAACGGCAAGCGCCTGACCTTATCGCCTTTACCCACGATTTCGATCACCGTCATGTCTTCGTCGCCGATGCGTCGCAAAGCGATCCAACCGGTTCGGGCATGGATGATTTCGCTTGCGCGCATCCCTAGGCCCTTACCTAATGAGAGAATGACCTTCAGTCTGGCTTTGACTTCGCCTTCATCCAACGATTCCAAATGCTCCAGCACCTCGTTCCATTGGCGCTCTGTTAAAGACCGATCGGCAAAGGCCTTGGGCGCGCCTTCGCCCGGCAGATAGCGCACTTTGCTTGAAATCTGATCGAAGGGGTTGAATTTCAAGTAGCCCGTTTTGGTTAAAAAGCCAAAGAGAATGCGAACGACGGTTAAAGCCGTTTTGCGACTTGAAATCGTCAGGGGGCCGTTAAAGGGGCGCCAGTTCTCAGAGAGCCTGGCCGCATTCTTGGGACCGATCCAAACCGTTTGGGCCAACTTCCAGTCGCGCGCCCAGTCCTCGGGCTCCGTTCTGCCAAGCTTTTCCAACCACACCGGGTAAAGTGCGGCGTCGGCCGCGGTCAAAGAACTCAAGGGTTTGCCGCGCTCCATCGTGGCCCAAAGCAGGAAACGTTCGGATTCTTTCCTATATTGAGAAAGCGTGTTGGCGTTCACGGCTCTGGCGTTAAGCCATTTGCGAATCGCATCCAAGTCGTTGGCGGCTTCAATGGAATTGAGCTCTGCGCGGTTGGTGCCCAATGTCCCGTCCAAGTCGCGGGACAACTGCAAGTCTTCCAAGCTTTGGGGGACAACGGCAGGCAACGCCGCAATGGGCGAAGGCAAGTCGGACGAGGTGTCCGTTT
>JAUNOJ010000305.1 GCA_030531135.1 Sutterellaceae bacterium
CCACAAAGGCTGCGGCCACTCAAGCTGCGCGTAGTGAAGTCGCCCAGACGCTTTTGTCCATCCAGGCGCAAAGCGCCAATCGTCCGAAGAGCGCCCGACTCAACTACGGCTACTACGCTCTCAAGACCCTCTGGGAAGAATTGCGTTTGCCTGCAAAGATCCGCTATCTACAGGCAAAGACGCGCATCCATACCGATCTCCTGAATTTCCTAGTCAAATCTACTCTCGCCTCGGGTTTGTATAGCAAATCCATTTAATCCCTTGATTTTTAAAGAAATTTGCTTGACTTTTGGAGCCATATTTCTTATAATTGAGAGTATGTATTTACTCTCGTTTGATGGGCTCGCATCATGTATTACAGTTTCACTGTTCCGCTTCCAAAAGTCACTGGAAAAATCTCAAAACAGAAGATCAAGGACACCACGTACGTGCATTACATTATTGGTCGCAAGTACGACAAGAAGAAGCAGCACACCGTACCGGAACGCACTCCGATCGGGCGTCTTGACGCTACCAATCCGGAGATGATGTATCCCAACGAAAACTTCTTTAAGTTCTTCCCAAATACGCCCATTCCGGAGGCTCAGAAAGAGCCGTCTCGTAGCCCTTGCCTCAATGTCGGCACAAATATCGTCATCGAGAAAATCGTTATGGAATACGAGCTCAAGAGTCTGCTCGTAAAGCATTTTGGCGATAGAACGGGTTTGCTTTTGGATTTTCTTTCCTACCTGATCATTACCGGGAAAAACACAACACAGCACTATCCTGGTTACGCATTCAATCACGCCCTTGCCACAGAGGATGCACGAGTGCTGAGCGACTCTACATTGTCAAAGTTCTTGTCGGAAGTGACTGCCGAGCAGATTCAAGGGTTTTTGGATGACTGGAATCTAAACCGAGACCACCGTAGCCGTATTTACGTCTCCTACGATTCGACCAACAAGAACTGTCAGGCGGGAGATCTTGAGATGGTTGAATTCGGTAAGGCCAAAGTGGACCTTGGCACCCCTGTTTTCGGCGTGGGATGCGCCTTTGACAAAACCAACAAAGTTCCGCTTTTTTACGAGAGGTATCCCGGTTCGGTTAATGATGTCAGCCAACTTGAGTACTTTGTCAAAAAAATGTCGCACTACAAATATCGCCACGTCGGTTTCATTCTCGATCGAGGCTATTTCAGCAAGGCAAATATCCAATACATGGATGGGCAACATTTCCATTTCATTATGATGGTCAAAGGTTGCAAACCCTTGGTTTCAAGCATTATCGATGAGTATCGAGGCACCTTTGAAACATGTCGAGACAAAAGCGTCCGGAGCCATCAACTGTACTGCATCACTACCAAGCGCAAGCTTTATCCTGAAGATACAAAAGATCGGTATTTCCATCTGTTCTACAACGTGCGCAAAATGGCTGACGAGCGCTGCGAATTGGAAAAAGAAGTTGCCGACATGCAGGCCTTGTTGACCAAAGCTGTGGGACAGAAATTTGTGCTACTGCCGGAGCACAAAAAATATTTCGACATCCATATGAACAAAGACGGTATCTTGTTGTTCGTGCAAGAGAAAAAAGATGTTGTTCAAAAAGAATTGGAGCAATGCGGTTACTTCTGTATCGTGACGTCAGAGAGCATGAAGGCACAAGATGCTTACTTCCTTTATAAGGGGCGCGACGCCTCCGAGAAGTTGTTTTGCGCTGATAAAACCTTCCTTGGAAGCAAGAGCATGCGCGTGCATTCTGACGCCTCTGTGGAGACCAAACTCTTTATTGAGTTTTTGGCTTTGATCGTGCGCAACCGTCTCTACAATCTTCTCAAAGATGAGATGTCCAGGCTCGGCACCAAACACAACTTCATGACCGTGCCGTCAGCCATCGACAAGCTTGAGCAAATCAAAATGCAACGCATCGGAGGTGAGGTCTATCAGCAAAGCTATGCCTTGACCAGACACCAAAAAATGATTTTGAAAGCCGTTGGAATTTCGCCCGATGAAGTCAAAGAAAGAATCGCCCAAATCAGCAGTGAGTTGGCTAAGGTGGACGCCAAAATTGCCAGTCAGAAACCCCCTCAAGAAACAGCTCCTGAGCCCATTGAATTGACAGAGGAAATTATCGATGCCACGCCGTAAGTCATTGAGCACGATCCAGAAGCAGATCGACAAAACACAGCAAGAAATGGTTGCTTTGAAAAAGCGCTACGACGAGCTTGGAGACTACCTGTTGGATTTGAATGCAGAGTACGAAGAAATACAAGCTTTGATCATTGCCGACAAGCTTAAGAAAAGCGGCAAAACGTTTGAGGAATTGATGACGTTTTTGGAGCGCTGATCATACTCTGTCGAGGTGAGAGTAAATTTTCATTGGAAATTCAGGATCACGCTTACTGCTACAAAGATCAATCTTGAGAGCAACTGGGGTG
>JAUNOJ010000306.1 GCA_030531135.1 Sutterellaceae bacterium
TCGGCGGCGGCGCTACCGGCCTAGGCGTGGCTCTGGATGCCGCAACGCGAGGGCTTAAAGTCGCTGTTTTCGATGCACAGGACTACGCTGCCGGTACTTCGTCTCGTTCGACCAAACTGATTCACGGCGGTGTGCGTTATTTGGCCAATCCCCGCGATTGGTCGTTGATTCAAGAAGCGCTTTACGAAAGACGACTCTTAATCAACAACGCGCCCGCATTGGTGCGAGCGCAGCGTTTTATCGTGCCTTGCTACAGTTGGCTGAAAGCGCTTTGGTATGGCTCGGGACTAACGCTTTACGGCCTTTTTTCAAGTGGCGGCAAGGGAATTCGTCCTGTGGCAGCGGCCGGTGCCAATGCCGCGATCGGTCTTTTGCCGGGCGTGGTACGCCAGCGTCTGAAGGCCGTTTTGGCTTATTCGGATGCGCAGTTTGATGATGCGGCTTTGGCGGTGTCGTTATTGCAAACAGCCGTCGCTTACGGTGCTGTTGCTCTCAATTACATGCCCGTGACGGCCATGGACAACGACGGTCGTCGCATCACAGCTGTCACGGTTAAGGACGAAGAAACGGGCGAAACCTATAAAATCGGTGCCAAGGTTGTTTTTAACTGCGCCGGCGTTTGGGTCGATGCCGTGCGCCGTTTGGCCGATCCTGCTATCGGTGACTTGGTGCGCATCTCCCGCGGCTCTCATTTGGTGGTCGACAAGAGTTTTCTACCTACGGGGAATGCCATGGTCATTCCCAAGACGACCGATGGACGCGTGCTTTTTTGCATTCCGTGGCAGGATCACCTGTTAATCGGTACGACCGATATCGAGCAAGGCCAGGCTTATCGCGATCCCGATCCGTCTCCGGACGAAATCAAGTTTATGTTGGATAACGCCAATCGTTATCTCACGCGTCACATTCGCCCCGAAGACGTCAAGGCTTCGTTTGCCGGTTTACGTCCTTTATTCAGTCCCAAGAAATCGGGTCTGAACAAAGGCACGGCCAACATGACGCGCGGTTGGGCGGTGGTACCCGAATACAAGAACCTGCTGACGGTAGCCGGCGGCAAGTGGACGGCTTATCGCGCTATGGCGGAAGCCGCTCTGAAGACGGCGCAACAACTGCAACTTTTGCCGCGCGGCGGTTGCATGACGCGTTCCCTGCCTTTGATCGTGCACGACCGACTCGGGCAAGAAGCTTTGCAAAAGGATTTGCTCAAAGCCGACGTTTACGATCAGGAACTCGGTCGCAGACTCTTGGCTTTTGTGCGTTATTGCGTCGACTACACGGGCGCGCGCACGGCCAAAGACGTCTTGTATCGTCGCTTGCGCGTGGGACAGTTGGATGCAGTTCGCACGCAGGTTTTGATGCCGGTTGTCGAAAAAATGATCGAACGTTTGCTCAAAGTATGAAAAATCAACTCATAAATCGGCTAAGTCCTTATTTTTAAAGGAAATTTGTTGATTTTTGAGTTGACAAGCCGCGCAGGCTGTGAAATAATCACCTGCTTTCCCCCGCGAGGGAAAGGGTGTCGTTGTGGCATTTTGCCTAAAGAGCGAAGCACAGACGGCATTTCGTTTAATATAAAAAGGTTTCGTCAACCGGTTCAGTCCGGGAGCGAAGCGGCGAGGTTTATTACATGTACGCAATCATCAAGACCGGCGGCAAGCAGTATCGCGTTGCCGAAGGTGAATTTCTTAAGGTTGAAACCCTCGAAGCCGAAGTCGGCGCCGAAGTGGTCCTCAACGAAGTTCTCGCTGTCAGCGGCGAAAACGGTTTGACGGTGGGTACGCCCGTCGTTGCCGGCGCCAGCGTGACGGCAGTCGTGACCAAGCACGGTCGCGGCGACAAAGTTCGCATTTTCAAGTTCCGTCGTCGTAAGCACTCCATGAAGAGCGCCGGCCATCGCCAGAACTTCACCGAGCTCAAGATCGTCAAGATCCAGGCTTAATTGAGAAACGTCAGCTATTAGGAAGAAATAGAAAATGGCACATAAGAAAGGTGGCGGTTCTACCCGCAACGGTCGCGATTCTCAGGCCAAGCGCTTGGGCGTCAAGGTTTTCGGTAACGCATTCATCAGCGCCGGCGGCATTATCGTTCGTCAGCGCGGCACGCAGTTTCATGCCGGCGACAATGTCGGCATGGGCCGTGACCACACGCTCTTTGCCAAGGTTGACGGCACGGTGGCCTTCGAAGTCAAGGGCCCCAAGAACTACCAGTTTGTGAAGGTTGTTCCGGTTGTCGGTTAATTGTTGATTTCGCCCGATAAGCGGGTGGATTCAAAAGCAAAAAACACGAAAGCCCTGACGGGAAATATTTCCGTACAGGGCTTTTGCGTGTTTGACAGTTCTCACACTGTGGCACAATAGCCGACAGTGAAAATTTTTTTAGGATTGACGACGTGAAATTCGTGGATGA
>JAUNOJ010000307.1 GCA_030531135.1 Sutterellaceae bacterium
CACGGCACCCGCATCCAAAACGGCTTCTTTCAACGGTAGCCCCATCTTGAGGTAGTCGACGACAAAGTCAGAGAGCAACAACGAGTTTCTGACTAAAACGCCGGCTAACGTCACCAAACCGATCAAAGAGGTTGCCGAGAAAATCTGTCCGGTCAACCAGTGCCCCGGCATGATGCCGATGAAGCACACGGGGATTGCCGACATGACGATCACAGGCAAAACGAAGGAGCGGTAGTAGCCGACCAAAACCAAAAAGATCGTGATCACGGCAATGGCAAGCGCAATGAAAAGATCGTGGTAAGCGTCCAGCATCATGCGAATTTCGCCGTCCCACAACAGCTGTACGGGCGCGCTCGACAAGTCGGCTCTGACAGCCTTTAAACCGAGATTGCCGGTCACAAGACTCAGACCGTTGCCCGCGCTCATGCCGTTTAAACGTCGATCAAGATCCAATACGGCGTACGCCGGTACGGAATTGCCGAGTTCGCCGCCCACCATGATCACGGGCGTGCCGTCTTTGTGCATCAGGTTGTGTTCGGCGTGTTTTTCAACGACGCGCACCAACTCGCTTAATGCCACATCTTTGCCTTGAATGTTTTTGACCGTCAACCCCGCCAAGTTTTCGGGATCGATCTTGTCGGCGTAATCGGCTCTAAGAACAATCGGTTGCGCTTGGCGTTCTCCCGGCACATGCACGTAGCCCACTGTTTCGCCTGCCGTAAGTCTGCGAAGCGCCAATGTCACTTGAGCCGGAAGCACGCCCGCCAAAGCGGCTTTTTCCTGATCGACCTCAAAGCGCGCCTGACGCACGTCGGTGGATTCATACGTCATCGTCTCGACCATATCCCAAGTTTGGCGGAATTCTTCACGCACTTGAGCAGCTAACGGACGCAAACGGTCGGTGTCGTAACCGTAGATTTCAGCCAAGACGCTCGCGCGTTGCGGCGGTCCGGGAGGATCCTCCACCACCTGAATCGTCGAGTCGGGATAGCGTGCGGCAACCGGTTTAAGGTCCTCGCGCAATTGACGGGCGATGTCGATCGAAGATCGCCTTCCCGTTGCTTTGTTGGTTAAGTTCACGCGCACGGCACCGATGTTGGAGCCTTTGGCAATGGAGCCGCGAAATAGCGCCGTAAAGTCGGGCACACCCGAGTCGCCCGACCAACTCAAAATATCAACGGCTTCGGGAATGGTTTTGGCAATTGCCGCCACATCGCGCACGGCCCTATCGGTGACTTCCAAAGGTGTACCGTCGGCCAGCTTGATCGTAACGTTAAACGTATTTTTGTTGTCTTTGGGCAAAAAGCCCATTTCCACCCCGAAAAAGGACAAGTCGCCGGCCACGCCCTGCGGACGGATAAATTGCCATGCAGGCTGCAGGATCGCTCCCGTCATCAAAATCGCGATCAGAACAAAGACGCCCACGGTCGGCCATTTGCGACCGATGACGTAAGAAGCCGTCTTGTGGTAAAAGCGCCCCAAGCGCGAGAGTTCGGGCGCATTCGTTTTCGATGGCGTTTGTTTCGGTTTGGTCTTTAAAAACCGAACGGCCAACCAGGGCGCTACCGAATAGGCAATGATAAGCGACGAGAAAACCGCTGCCGGCACCATAAAGCCGATCGGGAAGAAGTACTGCTTGGGCATGCCGGTCAATGTCGGAATGAGCGTATAAAACACGATCATCACCGTAAAGGTCGCAAGCATGGTGGGGTAGCCGATTTCGGCCACCGACAGTGCCGCCAGATAGGATCGGTTGCCCGTGGGGTTGGCACTGTAGTGACGCTCGATATTTTCGATCACCACGATCGAGTCGTCGACCAAAAGCCCCAGAGCAATCACAAAGCCGAAAAGCGTCACGCGGTTAATCGTCAAGCCCGCAAATTCGTTGACAAAAAGCGTCATGGCCAGAATCAGCGGAATGGTGATGCCCATAATGCAAGCCGAGCGTAAACCCAAAAAGAGCCACGTGATTACAAAAACCGCAACCACCGACACGCCGATGTGTTCGATCACGGTGTTGACGGCATCATTTGCTTTGTCGCCGTCGTTGCGCGTGATGGTCAATTTCACGCCCTCGGGCAGAAATTGCGCTTGCATTCTCTCAATACGCTCAAGCATCGCGTCAACGGCCGTGACGGCATTTACACCCTTTTTCTTGGCAACGGCAAAAGTTACCGACGACAAATCGCGTCCCTGCGTCAATGCCAAATCGGGCGAAGACTGCCCCGGCGCCCAGCGCGAGACGACGGTGCGCTCGCTAGATGCTCCGTCGCTCACTTCGGCAACGTCGCGCAAGAGTACCGGACGGTCTTTGATATTGGCCACGACCAGATTTTTGAGGTCTTCTGCCGAAGTCAGAAAGCCGTCATAGCGCAATGCGATGCCGTCTTTGGCTTGCGCCG
>JAUNOJ010000308.1 GCA_030531135.1 Sutterellaceae bacterium
TCTTTGAAGCCGCCGCGAGAAACTTGGGCGGCGACGATGACAAAGCCCAACGCGCCCGCTCCAAAGCTTTAAAAGGACCGGGATTGGTGGCTTTTGTCGTTTGCATTGACAAGGAAAGCGACGTTTCAGAAATTGAGCAAACGCTCACGGCCGGTGCCGCTTTGGAAAACTTTATGCTGGCTTTAAATGCCATGGGCTTTGGCGGCATCGTGCTTTCGGGCTCGGTTTTAAAGGATGCCGCACTGCAATCGGCCTTCTGCCAAAATCAAGGCGAACAATTGGTCGCTTGGGTAACGGTGGGCACGCCCGTTGAAGGCGCATTTAAGGGGCGAGCACCTGTTGAAACTCTGCCCTTAACGTTCTGGTAACGGCATCGGCAACGTATCGGGTTCGGTATCGGTCACGCGATAATCGGTGATGCGCTCGGCAATGGCGCGCATCGTCAAAGGGGCACAGCCTTCTGCCTTGTTGTTGGCTACGGCAAAGCCCCGTACGCCGCTTTTAACCGCTTGCTTCATCAGCCAAGCCACGGCTTCGCGCGTGACGATATCGGGAATCTGAATCCGATCGAAAGGTTTAAAGGCTTCGTTTAACGTGCGATACGTTTTGCCGCGCGACAGCGACCAGCGTACGACAATGTCGCCCTTGGCAACCCAAGGACCGATGGCGATGTCGGGCGCATCGAAATACCTCAGCATTTCGATTTGGCGTCGGATGTCGGGCATGGACGGATGTAGCGAAATCACGGGGCGTGCGCCGCTTGCTCTTAACTCGTTGACATAGCGTTTCGTCAGAAGCCTTGCCGTACGCATTTCAGCCGTCAATAAAGCACCGGCGTCGGGCGAGCGTGTCTTGAGTTCAGAGAAAAATGCCGCCATGCGCTCGATTTCTTTGATGCGCAAATTCACGTCGGCAATGGCTTCGCGCGGCAGCGCCGCAAACTCAAAGACCAAGGGGCCGGCTTTTTCGCCTAAGCCCTCTGCAACAGGTGTCAGAAAGGTCTCCAAGGCTTTTTCGACATTGAGATAATCGGGATTGGCCCCCGTGGGGCGGCCTCTGTCGTCACGCAAAACGAAGTCCGTGACCGACTGCGGTGCTTTGACCAAGAAACGAAAATTCTCCGGCACCTGATCGGCAAAGTGACGATAGTGTGTCGCTGTCAAGGGGCGATAGAAACTGCGATCGATTCCAACGGTGCGAAAAACCGGATACTTGCTGTAGGCCGTTAAGCCCTCTTCGGCCAGTCGCTTTTCTCCGCTCATTTCCGAATACACCATCCCGCGCCAGCCGGGGAAATTCCAGCTGGAAGAGCCCAAAAACACCCCTCTGGGGATCTTTTCACCCAGACGTCGCATTTGCCCGCTTTGCGCCATCGACTCGATCGGAGCCGTGACGGGAGCCGTGTCGTCAAACAAAGGCTCGGGCACATTGTCGAAGATGAGTTTGTCGGGCATGCGTGGCTTGGATAGCATTAAGATTGTTGTTGCGCGATGTCTTTGAAGCATTATCGCGCGGCAAGTTCCTTTTTCTCAATGATTCTCGCAAGAATTTTGCACATGTTTACAGGCATTCTCGACTACCAAGCCTTTTTGATCTCGGCGCTTATCTTTGCGATCACGCCGGGGCTTGATACCGCTTTTGTTCTGAACAAGGCTTTGGGCACGGGAAGAAAAGCCGCTTTAGCAGGTGCCTGTGGTGTCAACGCCGGCATCTTGGTGCACACGGCGGTGGGTGCCTTGGGACTGTCTGCCGTTTTGTCCACATCGGCGCAAGCCTTTGCCGTTATCAAGTATGCGGGCGCGGCTTATCTGGTGTACCTTGGCATTCGCGCCTTGATGACAAAGTCCGACACCGCGCGTTTTGTGCACGGAGCACCTCAAGTCGAAAGCGTTTTCAAAAGTTTTGAGGCAGGACTCATTGCCAATGTTCTTAATCCCAAAGTCGCTCTGTTTGTTTTGGCCTTTTTCCCTCAGTTTATCGATCCGGCATTTGCCGCAGGACCGCGCCCCTTCTTGGTTTTGGGTGTCAGTTACGCTTGCGTGGGCTTAGCCTGGTACTTGTGTCTGGCGTGGTTTGCGGGCGGTTTGGGCGAAACACTTCGCAAAAAGCCGATGTTTGAGGCTTGGATGAATCGCGCCAGCGGCATCGTCTTCATTTTGCTCGGTGCAAAAATTGCCATGACCGAACGATGAAAACGCCCGTATCAGGCTTACAAATATGGGGCTTGGGCAATTTTTTCGCAAATCCGAGACGGGCGAATGCGGTAAAATATCGGATTCCCGTTTTTTGCCTTTCGATTGTTGTCGTCAGGCCTATGTTTGATTTCCAACTTTTTTGAGTAGGAATATTTCTCAAAATGCAAACCCTTTCCCCTCTTACCGCCCTTAGCCCCATCGACGGT
>JAUNOJ010000309.1 GCA_030531135.1 Sutterellaceae bacterium
ATGCCACGCCCATGATGGGTTCGACAATCTTCATGGAGGTGCCCAACTGTTCCAAATCCTTGGCTTCGTGGGTGGCGCCCAACATGTTGGAGTCGGTGGAATAAGCCTTTTCGGCCTTCATGCGGTATTCGAAACCTTCGGCGTTCAAGAACGCGGACATTTCGGCACGACCGCCGAGTTCGGAAATGAACTGGGTATCCAACCAGGGCTTGTAGATCTTAAGATTGGGGTTGACCAACAGACCGTAGCGGTAGAAACGTTCGATGTCGTTACCCTTGTAGGTCGAGCCGTCGCCCCAGATGTCCACACCGTCTTCGCGCATGGCGGCAACGAGCATCGTACCCGTCACTGCACGGCCCAAGGGCGTGGTGTTGAAGTAGGTCATGCCGGCAGTGGTGATGTGGAAAGCACCGGACTGGATGGCAGCAATGCCTTCGGCAACGAGCTGCGGACGGCAATCGATCAAACGGGCTTTTTCGGCACCGTACTCCATCGCACGACGGGGAATGGCGTCATAGTCATCTTCGTCGGGCTGACCCAAGTTTGCCGTGTAGGCATAAGGGAAGGCACCCTTGTTTTTCATCCAACGCAAAGCGGCACTGGTATCCAGACCACCGGAAAACGCAATACCGACTTTCTTGCCGACGGGGACGCTTTGCAGAATCGTTTGAGACATTGTTCTCTCTTTTAGAAAAGACCGACGAGAATCTGACGATCGCCGGCCGTATAACACAAGCCGTTAGGCGCGCAAATCATCCTTGCACACATAGCGGCAACTCACTGCCGTAATTATGGAGTATTCCTCGAAATTTTGCCTAATTATTAGCCCGTAGCAAGGCTCATTTGACGTCAAATTTTTAGATCGCCGTATGTTCGGGCATGACCGAGCGAGGAATGTCCATGGCCATCGTCACGCCGCAATCGGCATTGGCCGTGGCTGTCAGACGCCCGTGATGGCGCTCGGCAATATTGCCCACAATGGAAATCCCCAAGCCCAAACCGCCTTCTTTGGAGGTGACCAACGGCATCATGAACTTGTCGACCTGCTCTTGGGTGATCTTGGGGCCGTTGTCCTTGACTTCGATGCGCCAGAAGCGGTCTTCGGGTTTGACGCTCACATAAATTTCGGCCAACTCCGTATTTTCGGTCGCATCGGCCGCATTCTTCAAAAGGTTCAAAACCGCGAGCTCGATTTCCCACTCGTCGATATCGGCCCACAGGTACGGCATGATGTTGGTGACAATATTGGCTTCGGTTCGGCGACTGCGCTTAAAGGTTTCGATGGCGCCTTCGACGGCTTTGCTCATGTCGGCCATTTTCAGTTCCGGCGTCTGGTGCTTGGCGTAAGCGCGCACGCGATTGACGATTTCGGAAGCGCGCGTACCCTGCTCGACGATTTCTTCCAACACCTGCGTCATCATTGCGGGATCGATCGCGCCGCGTTTGGAGCGACGCAAGAGCCCGTTGGCAAAATTGGTAATGGCCCCCAAGGGTTGCTTTAATTCATGCGCAATCATGGTGGACATTTGCCCCACGATGCCGGTGCGTTCCAAATTGGCGATATGGTCGCGCGAAGCCGCCGCCATCTTTTCAATGCGCTCGCGATCGGCCAAGGCTTCCTTTAAAAGCTTTGTACGACGACGCACCAATACCGACAACGACCCGGCATAGAAGATGATCAAAAAGCTCACGCCCAAAAAGATCATCACGGTCGAGGTTTGCTCCTTGGCAAAGGTGGCAAACTGCCAGGCGGCCAAGTTGGCGTAAGGCCCGATCTTCAAGTCGAAGAACAAATCGTGCACCGCGCGATTGCTCACGGGCATGCCCCAGTCGGCACCGTCGGCCATGGCGGTCATGGTGTAAAGGGCCGCACTCACGTTTTTTTGAAGGCCGGAGTCGACGTCTTTCATCGAGGCAAAGTAAAAGCTCGGATACAGTTCCGTGGAGTGTGCGCAGTGAATGAGACCCGAAGAGCGCGTTTCGATCAAACGAAACGTCACGCGATCGATTTCGCCCGCATTGACCATGCGCTCGAAGCGGCAAGCGGGCAAAATACCCACGTCGATCGCCCCGTTTTCAACGGCCTTGACGATGCGTTTGGGATCGTCTCCGAAAAACGTGATGCGGTTTCTTAAAGACTGAATCACGACACCCTTTTGATAGATGTCGCGCAAGCCGATCAGATAGCCCGAGTAACTTTGCGGGTAATAAGCGCCGATTTTCTTACCCACGAAATCGGTGACTTTTGTGACAGCCTCGTTATCGGCGCGAGAAATGAAAAGCGAACCCACGGCAAAGGCGGGATCGGGCGCTTCCAAAGGCCAAAGAGAAGACAGCGACTTCATGCCGTCGTTCATTTCGTAGCGCGTAAAAA
>JAUNOJ010000310.1 GCA_030531135.1 Sutterellaceae bacterium
GAAGAACAAGAACGCAAGGCTGCGGCGCGACGCGTCATCAGGCTTGCCGCGTCGGCGACCGTTGTCGTCGTTGCCTTCACGCGGCTTGCGCCCTTACCCAAGAGCACTTCCGTATCGTCAATCACGGTCGAGATGCTGCGCGCGGCAATGCGACCCAAGTCGTGCTTCAAATGCGCTTCCAAAACGTAGCTCATGAGCATCGTATCGTGCACAAGCCCTTTGACGAGGATGCCGTCGTTGGCAAGCACATGCATGGCGTACTTGGCGTCTTGAAAGACCTTGGGGGCGGCGCTTTCAAACCAGTCTTTTAAAACGTCTTTGACTGTTGAGATATCGGCGTTTTGCGCATTGTCGTGCCGCAAGGGAACGTAGACGGTCTTTAAAGGCGTCACGGCAAAGGCAATGCCGGTAGCCTTATCGCTCATGGGATGCGCAGCGTCGGTCAAAAGATCGACGGCAACGGGGTTGACGGCGTCAGCCACGCTTTTGAGTTCTGCGGCCAAAACTTTCAGTTCTTCTTCGGTCACGGCCAGACGCACATCGCCGCTCGGCACCGATTCGGCCAAAGTTTGCGGTTGCGCTTCGTTGGGAATGGCGCCGAACAAATCGGCTTGCGCGGGTGCGGCGGCAGGAGCCGCTTTGGCAGCAGCTGCGGGTTTGGCCGTCTTGGCTTTGGCGGCCGTGCGCATTTCCCAGCGCACGTAAAACTGCGTGAGTTTTTCCGTATCTTCCGGTCCGATCACGAGTTTTTCGACAGGCATATCCACTGCGACTTCGCAGTTGATCGTTACCAAACGCTTGGCAATATCTAAAAAGGGAATCCCTGCTCTTAAGTATTCGCCGATTTTGCCCGTAATTTCATCGGCGTGTGCGATGACGCCGTCGAGCGATCCGTATTCGCCGATCCACTTGGCGGCGGTTTTGGGACCGCACTTGTTAATGCCCGGCACATTATCGACCTTATCTCCCATCAAAGAAAGATAGTCGATGATCTGCTCGGGCCACACGCCATACTTGTCAAAAACGCCCTGACGGTCGTAGCGCGTTTTGCTCATGGTGTTAATCAGCGTAATGTCGTCGTCGACCAACTGCGCCAAGTCCTTGTCACCCGTGGCAATGACGACCTTCATGCCTTGGGCTTTGGCGCGCTTGGCTAAGGTGGCCAACACATCGTCGGCTTCCACCCCTTCGATTTGTAACAAAGGCCAGCCCTTCAATTTAACCATTTCGAAAATAGGCTCGATCTGTACACGCAATTCATCGGGCATTGGCGGACGATTGGCTTTGTAGTCCGGATACATGTCGTGGCGGAAGTTTTTGCCCTTGGCGTCAAAGACGCAGGCCGCATAGTCGGGCTTGACGATGTCGCACACGTTTTTGAGCATGCCGTTAAAGCCCTTGATGGCCCCGGTGGGCTCCCCGTTACTCGTAGCCAATGGCGGCAGGGCGTGAAAAGCACGGAATAGATAATTGGATCCGTCAACCAATAAAAGCACAGACATGGCGTATCTCTAAATTCAAAAAAGTGCGAGCATTTTACCCGAGGGCGCCTTGGCAATTTGCGCAAAGCTTTTTTGTCTTACCTTTGGTCGCAAATACGCGCTCGGAATTTGCCCGATTTTGTGCCTTTTTTGCCAAACTCACGGATATAATCGACTTAAGAGAAATGCATTTTTTACCCTGTTTTGGGTGACTTTCCGCTCCTGTGGAGCATAAAAAGCATTTCAAAATTTGTACGAGGTTGACTATGTTGAAGAAAATCACCGTTGCCGCCCTTTTTGCAATGGCAACCGCGGTTTACGCCGCCCCCAATATTCAGGCACCGCCCGAAGTGACTCCGGTGCCCTCGGCGGTTGCGCCCAAAGCACCGGCGCCTGCCGCTCAGGACGTGCCTCGCACGCGCCAAGGCGACACGACGACCTATAACGCGTCTCGCTTGGAACCCACTGCCGAAGACATGCAGCGCGCGCGTGAAAACCAGCGCCGCAAGGAAGCCGCCGGCGCACCCAAACCTTACGTTTCGGACTACGGCACGGTCATTGAAGAAAAGCATGACCAGAACAACCGCTTGACGGAAATTCGCGTCACGCCCGGCACGACAGAAATCCCCTACACGATGAAAAACCGTAGCGATCGACCGATCGACAATCGTCCGGGGGCCGATCCGCGCTCCACGCTCGATACGCCCAAATTCATTCAGTTCGGTTGGTAATTCGGTATGGCAGTTTTTACGGAGTTAACCGTCGACGAGGTCAAGTCGGCTTTGACCGGTTTTGACCTCGGCGACTTTGTCGACTTAAAACCCATCGCGGGCGGCATTGAAAACACCAACTACTTTTTGGA
>JAUNOJ010000311.1 GCA_030531135.1 Sutterellaceae bacterium
TTCCGTCATTTTGCTCTTTTTGGTGCTGTTGCCCGTCTTCGGGAAATCGGTCAACGGCTCGCGTCGTTGGATCAATTTGGGCATTTTTAATCTGCAGGTCACGGAATTTGTGAAGTTCGCCGCCTTGGTGGGGGCCGCCTGGTTTACCGTGCAGCGTCAGGAATACATGCACTCCTTTACGAAAGGCTTGGGTCCCATGGCCTTGATGATGTGTCTGATTTCAGGTCTCATCAGTCTTCAGCCCGACTTGGGTGCCATTGTGGTGATCGTTTCCATTGCCATGGGCGTGCTTTTTTTAGGGGGCTTAAATCTTCGCATCTTCATGGCGGTGAGTATCGCCGTGGTGATCGTGGTGGCGTTGATGATTTACGACTCGCCCTGGCGCGTGCAGCGCGTGATGGCCTATTTGGATCCGTGGTCGAGCGAATACGCCTTGGACAAGGCCTATCAGTTAAGTCACTCTCTGATTGCGTTCGGTCGCGGCGAGCTCTTTGGCGTGGGTTTGGGCGCGTCCGTTGAAAAACTTCATTATCTGCCTGAAGCGCACACCGACTTCATCTTGGCTTTGGTCGGGGAAGAATTGGGTTTTGCGGGTGTCGTCTTTGTGCTTGTTTGCTACTACTTGCTCGTGCGCCGTGCGTTTGCGATCGGGCGACAAGCGATTAAACTCGATCGCGTCTTTTCGGGCCTTGTGGCCGAAGGCGTGGGGATTTGGATCGGCATTCAAGTCATCATCAATGCGGGCGTGGCCACGGGGTTATTTCCGACGAAGGGCTTGACGCTTCCGTTGATGAGTTACGGGGGCTCCTCATTACTGTCTACAATTGCAGCTATTGCATTGCTGCTGCGCGTGGATCGAGAAAACCGTATTCTGATGCGCGGCGGTCGAACTTAAGATTTTCAAAAATTCAAAAAAGAAGAAATTGGCCATGAGTGAAAAGAAAAAACATCTGTTGATTACCGCTGCCGGCACGGGCGGTCATGTCATGCCGGGGCTCGCGGTTGCTCGCGAAATGCGTGCTCGCGGTTGGACCGTGAGCTGGATCGGCACCCAAACGGGGATGGAATCCAAACTCATCGCCAAGGACGACATTCCTTTTGAAGGTTTGGACTTTCAAGGCTTAAGAGGCAAGGGCGTTTTCGGGATGTTTACGGGCGCCTTTAAACTCATTGCCGCCACGCAAAAAGCCAAGAAGTTGATTAAGGCGCAAAAGCCCGACGTGGTCTTTACGACCGGGGGTTACATTGCCGTTCCCGTGTGCAATGCCGCCAAAAAGTGTCATACCAAGGTCGCGTTGATGAATGCCGATGCCGACATCTTGATGAGCTCCAAGTTGATTCTTAACACGACTTCGGCCGTGGCTTGCGGTTTTGCAGGTTCCGCTCGATCCGTTGCAGGCGACAAGGGCCGCATTACGGGCAACCCCGTGCGCTCGGAAATCGAAGCTTTGCCCGCGCCTGAAGAACGTTTGGCGGGGCGCGAAGGCAAGTTAAAGTTGTTGGTCTTTGGCGGCAGCCTCGGTGCGCAGGTCTTTAACGAAACGGTTCCCAAAGCTTTGGCTTTGTTTGAAGAAGAAAAGCGCCCCGAAGTCGTGCACCAGTGCGGAGCGAACTCGGTGGAAAAAGTCAAAGCCTTGTACGAGTCTTTGGGCGTGAAGGCCACCGTCGTGGGCTTTATCGAGGATATGGCAGCCGCTTACAAAGAAAGCGACATTGTTTTGTGCCGCTCGGGTGCGATGAGCGTCAGCGAACTGTGTGCCGCAGGTGCCGCAAGTATTCTGGTGCCCTTGGTGGTCAAGACCACGCAACATCAGTTGGGCAACGCCCGCTATATGGCTACGCGCGGCGCCGCCATTTTGATGGAGCAACCCCAGTTGACGCCCGAACATCTCTTCGGACAATTGATGAGTTTAAAGCGCGACCGTATTTTGGCCATGGCCCAAGCTGCCAGGAAACTTGCTCGCAGCGGGGCAGTGGCAGCTGTCTGCGACATGATCGAAGAAGTCGATGCGGGCAATGTCCGTTTGATGCCTTGATAGACACACAAACGAACCGAATTTTGAAATAGAGAAAGAAGGATATAGCTATGAAGTTTGTGGTCAAGCACCTGCATTTTGTGGGTATCGGCGGTACGGGCATGTGCGGCATTGCCGAAGTTTTATTGAATCTCGGTTATACGGTCTCGGGCTCCGACTTGGCCGTGAGTCCCGTCACGCAACGTTTGACGGAGTTGGGTGCCACGGTTTATCAGGGGCACGCGGCGGAAAATATCGCAGGGGCCGATGCCATCGTGATTTCAAGCGCCGTGCACGACGACAACCCCGAAG
>JAUNOJ010000312.1 GCA_030531135.1 Sutterellaceae bacterium
ATATGCATGTCGACAGGATAGTCGAGAATCGAAAGCTTGCGACAGGCAAGCGTCAAGTTTTCCAAAGAAGGGAACATGGATGATTTCGTCTGCAAAAGATTAAAGCGCATGGTTAACGGTTTTGAACTTGCGTACAATGCGCAACATGCGCTGGATTTTAACGATATTGATTGCACTGATGGTGCTGATGACCCTGGTTCCGTGGTTAAGCAAATTCGGACTGGGTCGATTGCCGGGCGACATAAACTTTCGCTTGGGCAAGCGCCATATCAGCATACCTTTGGCGAGCACGATTTTGATCGTGCTCGGAGCCTATCTCCTCGGACGCCTGATTTGATGCGGGCGCCCGCAGCGTTTGCTACTTCTTTTCCAAAACTTCTTTAACGGCTTGAACTCTGGCTTCATTGAGTGCAGAGGCGATTTTTGCGGGGTTGTCGATTGTCCGGACAATGGCGGCGGCATCGACTCCGACAAAAGCCTCACGGGCCAGAGCCAGTCGCCCAAAGTCGAAATCGGGAGCAACGGCAGCGATCACGGCCATGAAACGATCGAAGCGATCGGCTCGGCGCAATACGTCGCCTTGAGTGAAGATACGGGCGAAATCTTCGGCACTCCGAGCCGACAGGATCGGCTGTAAAAGTCGGGACACGAGTTCGCACAAAGACGTCGTCACACTGTCGGCTCTCAAGGCCTTCATGCGGTTTCTGACTTTTTGTGTGTCTTGGCATTGACCGAAAATCAAAGCGGTGACAACGTCGCCGTGATCGGGCCGGGCGGCGGCGCGTTCAATTTGCGTCAAAAGCGTTTGCGTGAGTTCGATGTCGCCGAAACTGCGTTGCCAATAACCGCAGTCGCGCAAGACTTCAAGCGTGCGTTGCGGGTTCGTTTCGGCAAAAGCGCGCGAAAACTCTTTGTAAACGCGCTCGGCGACCAAGGCATCGGTTTCGCCGTTTTGTACCATGGATTGCGCCAAGGCATTGGTTTCGGGCGCTACTTTGAAGTCGGGAAAACGGGCGGCAAAACGCGCCAAGCGCAAAATGCGAACCGGATCTTCGGCAAAGGCTTGGCTGACATGACGAAAAATGCGTGCATTCAAATCGGTTTGTCCGCCGTAAGGGTCGATCACATTGCCGTCTTTGTCTTGTGCCATGGCGTTGATCGTCAAATCGCGGCGTCTGAGATCGTCTTCCAAAGTGACGTCGCTTTGGGCATAAAACCGAAAACCGTGATAGCCGCGCGCCGTTTTGCGCTCGGTTCGGGCAAGCGCATATTCCTCATGCGTTTTGGGGTGCAAAAAGACTGGAAAATCGGCGCCTACGGGCATAAACCCCTGCTCGATCATCCACTCGGGCGTGGCGCCCACCACCACCCAGTCTCTGTCGCCGCAAGGGATGTTTACGCCCTGTCGGCGCAAGAGTTCGTCTCTGACGCAGCCGCCGACGCGATAAATTTCAGGTGTCATCACGCTGTTTCCTTCTTGGTTTTGACCGATCGCTTACGTTTGGGAACGCTCGTTTGGGCGTGACCGGATAAAAACGCTTTGAGTGCGCGTCCGGTCGGCGTATCGAGCTCGGCAATGCGGTAAGGTTCGCCCGCTCCGACGACGGTGCCGCCGGCCGGTCCCCCTTCCGGACCCAAGTCGATGACGTGATCGGCTTCGGCAATGACGTCCAAATTGTGTTCGATCACCAAAACGGTGTTGCCGGCATCGGCAAGTTTATGCAAGACGGCAATGAGTTTTTCTACATCGGCCATATGCAATCCGACGGTGGGTTCGTCCAAAATATAAAACGATTTCGGCGCACGCTTTAAAAGTGCTCCCGACACGCTGTAGGACTTGGACAATTCCGACACCAGTTTGATGCGTTGTGCTTCGCCACCCGAAAGCGTGGTGGAGGGTTGTCCCAAACGCAGATAACCCAACCCCACGTCTTGCATGAGTTTCAAAGGTTGCGAAATGCTCTTGTTGGATTCGAAAAACGCCAACGCATCGTCCACCGACAGGTCAAGAACGTCGCCGATACTGTGCTCGCGCCACTTCACGGTCAAGGTTTCATCGTTAAAGCGTTTGCCGTTGCAGGCTTCGCAACGCACCTTCACGTCGGGCAGAAAACTCATGGCAAAGAGCACTTCGCCCTTGCCTTCGCACACCGGGCAGCGCCCCTCTTCTTTATTGAAAGAAAAGCGTCCCGGGGTATAGCCGCGTTCCTGCGCTTCGTTGGTGGCGGCAAATAAGTCGCGGATTTTGTTAAAAACACCCACATAGGTCGCCGGGCAAGATCTCGGCGTTTTTCCAATGGGCGTCTGATCGACTTCCAAAACG
>JAUNOJ010000313.1 GCA_030531135.1 Sutterellaceae bacterium
GTGATGATTCTTCAGGACAAGTTGCCCGCAGGGGTTGATACGTTCGAAGACCTTGAGCGCGTGCGCGCGATTGTGGCGACTCGCTAAGAACCGAAGCCGCGCTCCACACTCGACACTCGACACTCCTTCGTTTTGTTCCGGCGAAGGAGTGTTTTCTTTTTGCTGGCTTTTCCTTCTGTGCTTTGCATTGCCGCACCTCACAAAACACCCCCTAAACTCGATATCGCCACTCGTCTACTTTAATGTTTATGCGCTTTCTACTTTAGAGTTTTTCGATACTCTAATTGATAACTTTGCAATGTTCTACTTTATAACTTCGAAACATTACAGCTTAGACTTTTAGCATTATATAATTGAGAATTATTGCAAAAGATAGTTGGGTCATTTGTCAATCGCCATCTCTTAGGAACGCCAATGCCACAAACAACACAATTCATCCGCCGCTGGGCCCAAAAGGACTTGGACAAAGCTATGGCCAGCCACCGAGTCGTTTCGGTCGTCGGTTGCAGACAGTCCGGCAAGACAACGATGCTGGAGAATGCCAATCTGCCCAATTCTCAGTTTTTCTCGCTCGACAGTACGGAAACACTGCAATCGATTCAAAACGACATCAACTACTTTTTAAGAGCCCGTCAAGGCCAGACGCTTATTCTTGACGAAGTCCAAAAAGAACCGGCATTGATCGGAGAAATCAAATACATCGTTGACCGCAATCCCGACCGAGGGCAATTTGTACTATCGGGCTCTGCCGACTATCGAAAAATTCCGGGGGCGACGGAATCCTTGGCAGGACGTTCAACGTTTGTGCGTGTTCGAACTTTGAGCGAAGCAGAAAAACGAGGCGGCAATCCTTTGTTTCTCGAATCGCTTTTTGCCGGTAAGCTCCCAAAGAAAATGACTTTTGATGCCTGCTACAAAGACGAAGTTGCACGTTGGGCGATTGCGGGAGGTTTCCCCGAGTTGGCATCGAACAATGACATTGAGAGCCGTGCACGTTGGTATCGCGCCTATGTGGACAACCAAGTGATTCTGGATATGCGCAATCAGTGGGGATTTCGAAAAAGCGACCTCCTGAAAAATCTTTTGACGCATGCCTCGGTATTTTCGAGTAAGTTACTCTCGACGAAATCCATTTGCGAGTTACACAAAGCCAGTTGGGAAACCATTAACAATTACCTCTCGGCATTGGAGGCAATGTATCTCATCGAAAAACTCCCAGGATGGGCCACAAACGATTATGACACTCCCGGAACAACGCCTAAATTGTTTATGACAGACTCCGGGCTTATGGCGCACCTCATGGCCGTTTTCTCTGAAAGCCAGTTGCTTAACGCCGACCAAGCTTCGGGAGATAAACTCGGAAAGCTCGTTGAGACATGGATCTACAACCAGCTTAAGTCCGAAATTGAGCTTCATCCGTTGTGGTCGATTTCCCATATGCGGACAAAATCGCACGAAATTGACTTTCTCGTTTTCGATGAGCAGCAACGCTTCATTGCCATTGAAGTGAAAGCGAGCGAAACAGTACGAACTGAAGACTTCAAACATTTGCATTGGCTTAGAAGTCTCGTCGGTCCCGAAAAGTTCGTCAAAGGTATTGTGCTATATGCGGGACAAAAGGTTTTCGCCGCCGGAAACGATTGCTACGGCCTGCCGATGAGCGCGTTCTGGGACGATTTTTCCGAGTGGTTTTAGCCACTTGAAAGGCTAGAAGCCGCGGCTTCGTAAAGTTCGAACCCTCCCCCAGAACTACGCCTTTCGCATGAGTGCTTTCGCCAAGCCGATTTTTCTTCGGCTTTGGGCTAGAATTAGCGAGTTACGGGTTGTATACGAATTTTGCTGAATGCAACAAAACGGCAAACCGTAAAGGGATATAAGAATCACAAACAATTTACTCGGAGCAAAACAATGCGTTTGATCCTTATCGGACCGCCCGGCGCCGGCAAAGGCACTCAGGCTGCCTATATCAAAGAACATTTCGGTATTCCCCAGATTTCTACCGGGGATATGTTGCGTGCCGCCGTCAAGGCCGGTACGGAACTCGGCAAGGCCGCCAAGGTCATCATGGATCAGGGCGGTTTGGTGAGCGACGATATCATCATCGGTTTGGTCAAGGAACGCCTGCAGGCAGACGACTGCAAGAAGGGTTTCCTCTTTGACGGGTTCCCGCGCACCATCCCGCAGGCTCAGGCTTTGTTAGACGCCGGCGTGCCCATCGATTTCGTTCTTGAAATCGCCGTTCCCGATTCCGAAATCGTCGAACGCATGTCGGGTCGCCGCGTGCACCCGGCTTCGGGTCGTACGTACCACGTCAAGT
>JAUNOJ010000314.1 GCA_030531135.1 Sutterellaceae bacterium
TAGAGAAAAATTGACTTCGTCAACCTCGCTTGACCCCGCTCTTACGAACGGGGAATGCGCGAGGTTTCGTTCAATGCAAGGAAAAAGGCGACCGATTTTTGACTTTCGGTCGCCTTTCTTTGATTTCAAGATACTGGAATCAAGACTTACTTAACGTCCACCAATTCCACATCGAAAATCAACGTTGCGTACGGCGGAATCACGCCGGGGTAACCCTGTTCGCCATAGGCCAAGTTGTAGGGGATCGTGAGCTTGCGCTTGCCGCCCACCTTCAAACCCTGAAGGCCCATTTCCCAGCCCTGAATGACCATGCCGGCACCCAAGGGGAATTCGATCGGCTCACCACGCTCCAAGCTCGAATCAAAGACCGTGCCGTCTTCGAGTTTGCCCGTGTAGTGAACACTCACGGTCTTGCCGTTGACGGCTTCGGCACCGGTGCCGATTTCGACTTCGTCGATTTTGAGTTCGCCGGGCTTGGGCAACTCTTGCACGTCCAACAATTCCACTTCAAATTCGAGCGTGGCGTTGGGCGGAATGACGTTGCCGGCGCCGTGAGCGCCGTAACCCATTTCGGGCGGAATCACAAGCTTACGCTTGCCGCCGACCTTCATGCCGGCAAAACCCTTGTCCCAGCCCTGAATCACGCGACCGGCACCCAAGACGAAGTCAAAAGGCTGACCGCGCGGAATGCTCGAATCGAAAACCGTACCGTCGGTCAACTTGCCCGTGTAGTGCACGACAACGCGGCAGCCTTCGGCGGCTTCCTTACCTTCGCCGACCACGAGATCCTGAATCTGAAGTTCGCTCATTACTTATCCTTTTTGCGTTTCAAACAAAGCAAAACGACCGCCGGTAAAGCGATCGTCATGCTTAAAAAATTGCATAACTGTCGTATGTTGCACGGTTTGGCGGCAAAGCGCAAATTCAAGGTGTTTCAAAGCGTATTCGAGCGACTCGCCACAAACCCCGCCAAACCCCAAAGCACCACCACAAATGCGACCATTGCCATGGAGGGCAGCCACGCCATGCCGCAAGCTTCCAAAATGACGCCGAAAGCCAACGGTCCCAAACCTGCCAAGATATATCCGACGCCCTGAGAAAGTGCCGAAAGCTGGAGCATTTGCCGCGTATCGACAGACTTTTCCGCCATCAGCAAAAACGCAACCGAAAGCATGCTGCCTTGACTGGCGCCGGCAGCGATACACGAAGGAATCAACCACACGGGATCAATCAACCACCCGGCAATACCCAAGAGATAAGCCGCACACAAAATGGTTTCGGCAACGAATTCGTTTCCCACGCGTTGCATAAACCACGGGGTTAAAACCGAGGCAGGAAGGCCGCTTACCAAATACACGAAAAGCCAAAAGCCGGCGGCGTGGTGCGCCACTCCCGAAGTTGTCGTTAAGTACGTCGGAAGCCAAGCGGCAACCGTGTAGATCAAAAGCGACTGCAAGCCCATCACAAAGACAACGGCAACGGCCGTGGGACTTTTCATTAACGACCAAAAGCCCGCTTGATTGCTTTGGTTTTTGTTTTCGCGAGGGGAATCGTTGCGTGCTGCCGTCAACCACAAAAGAAGGGCTAATACGGTGAGCACCGCCCAAAGCACCATCGTGCCCGCCACACTGCCTGCAAATTCAAAAGCAGGTACTGCGGTTAAGCCCCCGATCGAGCCTGACAAACCGATCACGCCCGTATAAATCCCCATCACCAGAGGCGTTTTCTCGGCAAACCAGGCCTTGCAAATCACGGGAACGATGACGTTCAAAAGCGCAATACCGGCACCGACTGCAACCGTACTTGCCAAGAGCGCATACCAGTCGGTAAGAACGCGGCCTGCGGCGCCGGCCAACAAAATGATCAAAGCAAATGTGACGGCGGACTTTAACCCCGTACGCTCTGCCAAGCCGATAGCGAAAAAGGAAAAAATGCCAAAGGAAGCTATCGGGACAGCCGTCAGAAATCCGTACTGCGAATACGTGATCTCAAAAGCCTTGACGAGCTCTTGGGCAACGGGTCCCACGCAAGTGACGGGGCCTCGCATCACCATCGCCGTCATCAAGACGGCAAGAAGAGCTGTCCAAAATGTTTTTTGCACGTTTACTTCCCGAAGAGTCGATTCGAAATCCTTGTCATTATATGTGTTGCTGCGCCCTCGACCGAATGCCCCGCTGACAAACCGGACGAAAAATCGAATCGACTTTTCTAATAATCTAATGATTAGATTATTAGATTAGCCCCAAAAACTATCAGAAAAAATCATTGCTGTCCAAAACAAAATCTGCTATGGCCGCGGATGTAATCACACGGTG